>JANMDR010000211.1:0-77613 GCA_031376425.1 Betaproteobacteria bacterium | reverse complement strand
ACGCTGAGCAATGACGGCCCTAAGCCATAAAACGCAAATGGTAAAGCCAACACTACTGCCAATAATGGCCAAAGCACATAGTCCTTCATCACTTGCGCTCTAATTTTTTTACCAGTTCGCGTAAGCATCGGCCCAATATCAGCAAAAGTGCTTTTACCAGCAGCGATACGCCCCAGCTCCAGTTCTTGAATAGCGATGCCCCATTCAAACAACAACGCTAACAGCAGGGCATAAAGCGATTGACCTAAATAGAACGGCTTCCAGCGTTGCTGGGGCGACATGCGCAGCAAGCCATAGCCTACATCCGGGTCTTTTCCAAGCACATTCGTCCACGTGTGGTGAGTAACATTATGCGAACGCATCCACTGATCCGACGGGCATACATGATCCCATTCCCACGTGTTGGATTGAATCGTTTCATCTTTCATCCAATCCCATTGCGCATGCAAAACGTTGTGACCTATTTCCATATTTTCTAAAATTTTAGCCACCGCTAAGGCTGCCGTACCCAAGCCGATAGCGACTAAAAATGACGCGAAACTTGCTAATGCATGCCCCCACACCGGCAACAATAACAGGCTTGCGCAAATAAGTACGCGCCCAAAAAAAGCCAAACTACGCTGGATTTTTATAATCTTTAGAATATAGCGCCGATCACGCTCGCCGCGCGAAGCAAGCACTTCATCACGCATGGTATCAAGCTCGCGGCCAAATTCTAAAATTTGCGCGTCGGTTAAATTGACCGGCAGATTATTAGTATTCATATTGAGTTCAAAGCTCCAATTCGCAATCGCCAGCGGTTGCACAAATACAAGTTTGTACAATGCTACCAACCTCATTCAGTATTGTTCCGGTGCGCAGATCGCGCACGCAACCAGAAACTAATTTTGTGTTGCAGGTGTGGCATATGCCCATACGACAACCGTGCGGTGGATTCATACCCGCATCTTCAGCCACCCGCAGCAAACTGGTGCTGGCGTCTGCTACGGCTTCAATATTGCTCTTAATGAAACGAACCCGTCCGCCCACAGCTTCTGTAGGCACCGCCGCCAATTGTGCGCTGAAGCGCTCTATATGCAAATGTGCACTTCTACCAGCTTGCTCACAATGCTTCTCCAGCGCCACCAGTAGGGGTGCTGGGCCACAGGCATAAATTTCACGCTCATGCCAATCTGGACATAGGCGATTAATTTGCTCGCTATTAAAATAGCCTTTGGTTTGCTTGGTCTCTCCGTATTCATGCGTGAACACTTGATGCAAGTGATAGCGCGAGTGTGTAGCCGCCAATGTCGATAATTCTTTGCTAAAAATCGCATCAAACTCATGGGGTGAATAGTGAATATGCACGCTATCGGGCAATCGATCCTGCGCAATCAAACTGCGCAGCATACTAATGGCGGGCGTAATGCCACTACCTGCCGTTATAAACAAGGGCTTTACCGGCTGCGCTTCGGGTAGAAAAAAATCCCCTTGTGGCAAACCAATTGGCAAATAATCACCCACCTTTACTTGGCGCACCAAATGGTGCGAAATACGTCCGCCTAAAATCGCTTTTACAGTAATCGTAATGCAGCCATCATCACGTTCTGGTGCGGACGAAATTGTATAAGTGCGCGTATAGTGCATACCGCCAATTGGCACCCCTACCCGCAAGTGCTGCCCCGCCCTAAACGCCCGCCAGTTCACGCCTGGGCGTAGGGTAATGGTGCGTGCATCTTTGGTTTCATCCCACACTTTTTCAACCCGAGCCTGCAGGGCATGGCTCGCCCATAATGGATTCACTAACTCCACGTAGTGCGAGGCACGCAAGGGATAGGCAAAACGATCAGCCAGCGCAACGAGACGCGAGAAGAAGGTGGACGAGTTTGAGGTTTGCATATTGCCCTTTCTTTTTATTTTTTCGAGCAAAACTGTGAGTGCGCAACCGCCGCTATTTAAACGCGAAATTCTTTATTTAAGTATACGCTTGATACAAAAGGCCACCACGCTATAATCATACGCAATAGCACTTATAAAAAATGCTCCGCACGGTCGGCAATATTGTCTAAATCAAAAAATTTACTATCTCTCATGTCTGATAAAAAACCAATTAAACCATTTTCAATGATTCGTGAATTTCATCTTGCCGATTGGTTTACGCTCGGCAATGCCGTTTGCGGCATAGGCGCTCTGTTTTCTGTGATGTCGTTTATCGAAACAAGCGATGTAATTCATGTTTATTTTGCCTGCGCCTTAGTGTTAGCAGCGCTGGTGTTTGACGTGCTGGATGGCCGCATTGCACGCTGGCGGCAAAAGTCGTCAGCCATGGGCCGTGAATTAGATTCATTAGCGGACGTAATATCCTTCGGTGTTGCACCCGCCATCATTGGCTATGGCTGCGGCATGCAGGGCTTTTATGATCGCATTGTATTGGCCTATTTTGTCGCCTGCGGCGTATCGCGCTTAGCACGCTATAACGTCACTGCAGAAGCCTTATCAGACGGCGGTGACAAAGTGAAATACTTCGAGGGCACGCCTATTCCTACCTCCGTTCTCATCGTTTTATTTTTGACCTTCGCGGCGATGCAGGATGCCGTGCGCGAAAGTTTATGGGGCGGCGTCCTGCTCATTGGTGGTCTGCAATTTCACCCACTGGTTTTGATATTTGCCGTATCAGGTTCGCTCATGATTAGCCGGATTCGGATACCAAAATTCTAAACCTGAACGACACTTATAAAAAATTACGCCAACACCCCTGAGCGCTGCAGCAATTTTTCTAAGTCCTTAAACATGATGGGCTTACTTAAATAGTCGTCCATACCTATAGCGAAACAGCGTTCGCGATCACCTGCTAGGGCATTTGCGGTGACGGCCACAATAACTGTACGGGGCAAACTGGGTTTAGCCATTTCTTCTTGGCGAATAGCGGCTGTTGCTTCAAAACCATCCATTTCTGGCATTTGGCAATCCATCAAAATACACCGCACCCCGCCCTTACGCCACGCGGCTAGAGCTTGCACGCCATCCTCTGCCTCTACTACTTCAACATTCAACTTAGCGCACATTTTCCCAAGCACTAGGCGATTGAGGGGATTATCTTCCGCGATGAGCACTTTCGTTCGCTTGGCTACAGCATTTTCCTGCGTTGCCACTGTGGGTATGACCGAGGCTGACGGGTAATTCGTTTGCGTTGCGTTGCGTGCCGCATATTGTTCCAAATCAATTAGCAAGGGAATCTCAACAACAAAAGTAGAGCCCTTTCCAAGTACACTCGTTACTGTTATTGTACCGGCCATTTCATCGACCAAACGTTTAACAATCGCTAGCCCTAAACCTGTGCCGCCGTACGCACGAATTGACGATTGATCAAGTTGATGAAATGGTTGAAATAGTTCGGGCAAACGCGCTACATCCATACCGATACCAGAGTCGCGTACGGTAATTCGCACTGACATTGACGTCGGCACCAACATTGATGTCGGCATTGGCGCATCAACGGTAACTGGGGGGCTACTGCTAGCCGTTTTTGCTAAATCTAGTAAAACGCTAACATCCCCGCCATCACTAAATTTCACGGCATTTCCAACTAAATTTAACACTATTTGGCGTAGGCGAATGGCATCGCCCAACACATACTTAGGCACATCGGGAGATTGATTAAAGCTTAATTTAATTTTCTTCTTGAGCGCATTCGGCTGAAATAATTCTGCTGCCATTTGTACGGTGTCGCCTAATATCATTGGCGCGATATGCAGCGTGGTTTTGCCAGCATCAAGTTTAGAAAAATCGAGTACGTCGTTAATGACATCAATCAAACCCGTTCCCGAGGTACGCGCTAACTGTACCCAGTGCTGTTGTTCAGCATTTAGTGTTCCATCATCGAGCAGTTCTAAAAGCCCTAGAAGACCATTCATAGGTGTGCGAATTTCATGGCTCATCGTGGCTAGAAACTGTGATTTAGCAATATTGCCCGCTTCGGCTTGGAGCTTTGCTTTCTCTAGTGCCCGAGAGGTGCGTTCGACCTCAAATCGCTGAAAAACAGCATCGCGCGCGCGTTCAAAATTGTCCCTTTCCGTCCGCAGTAGAATCACGGCAAACATAGGAAAAATAATAGTGAACCACAACGGGCCAGCGTCTGGGTTCATAATAAAAACAATTAGTGCCGTCGCAATTGATGGTACAAAATACAACCAGAGCGCCCAATTGATGAGCGACAGCGCCAGTGCCGCAACACCTATTGCGCCTAACATAACCAAAAACATCATAAACTGCATAGGTTGCGTAAGCTTTGGATAAATTAGGCTGAGTGCGGTTACATTTGCCAAGCCGAGTACTGCTGCCATCACCTGAAATCGAAGCACATAGTTTTTGTACGAAGGTGCTTTGTCTTGCAGATTTTGCCATCCACGCGCCGTGGCCACGCGACTTACTGCCACAGTAATAGCAAGTGCCAGTACAAGTAGTGATTGCCAATAAGCACCTACGTGCAAGCCCATTCCCATGATTGCTACAAAACCAAATACCATGGCGACCGCATTCATACGTGCTCGGTCTAGCGCGGCACCAAGCAACGCGATATTGACTTCGTCAGACTGGCTTAATTGTGGCTTAGAGAGTGAAATAACTAGCTCGTGGGGTATCGTTTGAAGTGACGGATATTGTGCTAACTGTCGACACACTTTGCCAGATTTACATTGACTCTGGCGTCAACAAATGTGAACGCGTCGTTTTTTACGATCTAAGCCGTTGGCGCATCAACCACGGCAACGGGGCTAACTAAAATTAACTTGCTAAGTTTATTTTGTAGCTGTGTAAATATAGAATGCTTCCACATTTCGTAGCGATGCTTCGCTAGCGTGCAGGAAAAAAAATTTATGATTTAGCCATGCCTAGATACCGATGTTCCAGCAACGCTGAAAGACCAATTTCAGCGAGCAGATGACGCAACCGTTCACAGGCATTGCGACTAAGATGATGATTATCTCTACGTTTTTTGGCGATAATCAGCTCATTTTTCATACTGTGCTCCCAGCCTACGAGCTCAGTCACAGTGACTTCATAACCACACGCCTCTAGGTACAAGCAACGCAGTACATTAGTGATTTGGCTGCCCATTTCGCGGGTGTGTAAGGGATGGCGCCAGAGTTCTGCTAGCGGCGTGCGGGCGAGTGACTGCGCTTTATTGGCATTGAGCGCGCGCGAAATTTCAGCTTGGCAGCACGGCACTAACACCATATATTGCGCCGCCTTTTGTAGTCCGAAAGCGATGGCGTCATCGGTTGCCGTATCGCAGGCGTGCAAGGCGGTGACGACATCAATTTGCGCTGGCAGCGCATCGGATTGCATTGACTGCGTTACGCTTAATGCTAAAAATGACATGTTCTTGAAGCCGAGTTTTGTGGCTAATTCGGTTGATTTTTGGACGAGTTCGCCACGTGTTTCAATGCCGTAAATATGCCCTTGACGATCGGTTTTTTCTGCATTAAAAAACAGATCATAAATAATAAATCCGAGGTAGGATTTACCCGCGCCATGATCAGCCAACGTAATACCATCGGCTTTACTCGGCAACGCCAGTAGTAGCTTTTCGATAAACTGATACAGGTGATAAACCTGCTTTAGCTTACGGCGCGAATCCTGATTTAGCTTACCATCACGGGTCAGAATATGCAGTTCTTTTAGTAACTCAATCGATTGCCCCGCCCTAATTTCAGGCATCAGCACAACACCACTCATTTTTGGGTACGCTCTATTGATAAGGCTTTCCAACCATCAATACCCAAGCTTTCCAAAGTATCAATATTTTTCTCGAAAATACTTTCAGCCTCAGGGAATGCTTTCACCGCCCGATCCACTTCATCTTCACGCAGCAGATGCATCGTTGGATACGGTGCTCGGTTGGTGGCGTTGGTAACATCTGTTTTGCTGGTGCCCGCAAATTGAAAATCAGGATGGAAACTGGCTATTTGCAAAATACCGTCTAACTCAAGAGCGAACAAAGCGTCGTCGGCGTCGGCCAAAAAATCATTGAACTCTAAAAAGTCATCCAAGCAATAGGGTGCCATGATTAAGGTCGTACTACGCACCTCAGAGTCAGTCAAATTAAGTTCTTGCAACTCGCGCACAATGTCTTCTAAAAGATCTTTTGGCGTTGTTGCAGCACTCACGAAATAGTGAATTTGTTCTTTAACGTGCACCGCTTTGGCGAAGGGGCAAAGATTCAAACCGATCACGGCGCGCTCAATCCAGTGTCGCATATCTTGTTCAACAACGGCGTGCAAATCAGCAGAAGACAACGTAGTCATGAATCTATCTTTGAATAGTATGGGTGCCTATTGTGCCACCGCTAGCCATTGTGTGCGAACCGCCAGCCTTTTCAACCCACTAGTTCGTCATTATGTAAAATGCCATCTTTACAAATGCGCAATTTGATTGCTTCTGACGCTGATCAAAAATGGTTTTTATATTTAGCAAAAATAACAACACGATAACAATCGAATAGTTCTCAAACACTCAGACTTACATATGTTAACCTATCTTCAAATCGTTAATTTGCACCAATAGCTTGCTATGCAAATATGCCTTTTCCGCTACGTCATGATGGATTTTTTACGCATGAACGACTATTATCTATTTCTAAGCACAGGTACAACATTAGCTCTTGCATATGCCTGCCTCTGATTACTTATATGCTTTGCAGTCTAAAGTTCGTCGTGCAACGCGACCGAGTGAGCGTGCGCACGCGCTCGGCGATCTCGCGTTTACTGAAATGCGTATGGGTTATGTGGCACAAGCCGAGGCAAAGTTAGCTGAAATTGCACAAACGGGAATCAAACAGAACGACGCAGAAATTTGCGCCCTGCACGCTTACTTGCTTGGTGCATTCGATGTTTATACTGGCCGCACCACCGCATCGCTAAAACAATTATTATCTGCCCAACATCTGGCACGACTAGCGGGTGCTAGCAATATTGAAGCGCGCACTTTGGCACTACTTTGCATTTCACTATCGACCATCGGTGCGTTTAGCGAAGCATTTGCAGCAGGAGATCGTGCACTGGAGCTCGCGATTGCTGCTGAAGATGATAGAGCCATCTGCACGGCATGTATTGCCTTAACCAACTTATATGTTGACCGTGGCGAAGCCGCCAGTGCACTTTTGCAAATTGACCAAGCCACCATCGCGCTCGAACGTTTGAACGATCCATTCACTCGTATTTCTGCAAATATCTCGCGCTTGCCCGCCTATCTGCTTAATGCCCGTCAACGCCGTGATGCGATACCGGAACTGACGCAAGCCTGCTTACGCGCCGTAGCGGACGCCGAGAATGCGCAGCATTTAAAAGGATTAGCACATGCATTGATAAGCTTAAGCCATGCGCATCACCTCGCAGGAGATACCGGTAGCGCAATTGCGGTGATAAATCGCGCTATCGAAATGTGTAAGGATGCAAAAACAGTAGACAAGCTCGCACCTGCATGTCAGGCAAAGGCAATTTTTCTTATGCACGAACAAAACTACGACGCAGCTGCACAAATACTGAAGCAAGCAATTGACGCCGCAATCAGCGCAGACTATTTATTAGTGCATGAAGAAATTGCGTCACTCCAGGTTAGTTGCTGCGAAAAGCTCGGCGACATCGCTGGTGCATTTGCCGCAGCAAAAGCCCATACGCAAATATTGCTTAAGCAAAGAATGGGTGAAAGAACGAATCTCGCGGCATTGCGCCGAGCTAGAGAGGAATTCAGCCATATTCAAGTACAGCTCACTGCCGCACACGAGCAGGCTGATGCGCTGCGTATCGAGCAAACGCGACTGATCGAGACTACCAAAACATTTGAGCAGCTTTCATTTGAAGATGCTCTTACGCAACTAAAAAATCGGCGCTATTTTGACAACCGATATCCTCAATATTTAATGACACATGCAAACGCCAATCGCCCTTTGTGCATGGCGATTATTGATGTGGACGCATTCAAAAATATCAACGATAAATTTGGTCACGTTGTTGGTGATACTGTTTTGCAAAACGTTGCTACCTGCTTGCGCGAGGCATCCGAATTGATCGGTATTGATGCAGAAATTTGCCGTTTAGGTGGCGATGAATTTGTGTTTTTCATGCCGGATCTCGCGTTACCTGCAGCAGCAGCGATTTGCGAGAAACTCCGTCTCAATTTATTGGCATCACTAGCGGGTACAAATTACAGTGCCACCTTGAGCATTGGCATTGCCCAATGGAATAGCGGCGAAACTCATACTGAATTTTTAACACGAACCGATCAAAAACTATTCGCCGCCAAACACGCAGGGCGCAATAGAATTGCATTCTAAATCAGAGTAGAAATTTAATTATAAAATGCCGGTAAACACCCTATTTACGGGTATTTACAGGCACTATTTTGACTATAAAGAGACTGCTAACTGATATTATTTAGCTTTGTAAAAAATATAGTCCGCTTGGTAATACACAATCTCTTTTTTGCCCATTTCTGCAGCGCCACACGCAGTAGATGGCGCTACGCCGTTTTTAGTTGCTACACGCTGGATATAGGTAACGCCTACCGCTGAACCGCTACCTGTAGCTGGGTTTGCCTTTACCAATTGCAATGGAATATTGCCGGCCGCCGCTGGCGAAACCGCAACTTGCGCACCAGTTACTTTGCTGCCGTCTGACATTTCCCAAGTTGCTGGGGGGCCATAATATTTACCTACTTGATTGCCAGCGCGATTGTTCAATTTTGCATCTGGACTAACAAACGTCCATGCGAAGCCGTCATTGGTTTTTTTAGCTTGGCACTCATAGGTAATTTGCCCAACGCCTACAGTTTCCATAGCGACTACATTACCTTCAGGTACCAGCACAGCGGCCGGCAACCCTTCTTGGGAGAACATTGGCGCCTGCGTAGCGCAACCAGCGAGCATGACAAGCGGGAGCGCTGCGAGCAACAACGCTTTTTGTATTGACTTTTTCATGGTAAAACTCCTGTTTTTATTAAATTGAAAAGCATTCGACAACCAAGACACTAAAGCAATACGCAAAAACAACGCTGGTGGATTTACGAATCTGGATTTGATACTACCCGCATACTAACGAAACAACCTCGACCACAAGATGCTAACATTGAACGGCAGATGCGTGGCGACATTGCCAAGGATGCAGGTGATGGCGGGCGAACGCGATACAATCCGCTATGGATACTGAAGACCTAGAAAAACTCGTTACGTGGCGCATGCCGTTTGGAAAATACAAAGGCCGCCTGCTTGCTGATTTGCCGGGCAATTATTTGCACTGGTTTGCGCGCAAAGGTTTTCCAGAAGGGGAGCTTGGGCGCTTGCTCAATATCATGCGTGAAATAGATCACAATGGGCTATCGGAATTATTGGACCCCCTACGCCAACCCCTGCAACAATGACCTCTTCGCCAAATCAAATTCAACTAAAGTCTTCCTCATGCTAAGTTATCGCCACGCCTTCCACGCCGGCAACCATGCCGACGTACTGAAACACTTTGTCCTGGTGGAATTAATCCGCCATTTATTGCAAAAAGAAACTGGTTTTTTAATAGTTGATACCCACGCTGGCGCTGGTGTGTATGGATTAGATACGGGCTACGCCACGCGTTTGGCCGAATATATTGACGGCATTGACAGGCTGTTTAGTCGGACTGACGCGCCACCCGCAATGGACGAATATTTAAACCTCGTGCGCGAGTTTAATCCATCAGGCGAATTAAAAGCCTACCCTGGCTCTCCGTGGTTTGCGCAGCGTCTGCTACGCCCACAGGACAAACTACGTTTATACGAATTACACAGCAGCGATAGCGCGTTGTTGCAAGATAATTTTCGCGCACTCAGTCACGCTACGCAACGCCGCACGCTTATTTCAGCTAGCGATGGCTTCATCGGTCTTAAAGCCAGCATGCCGCCGCAAACGCGACGCGGCTTGGTGTTAATCGACCCTTCGTACGAAGATAAAACCGACTACCGCACCATCCCCATTGCCTTGACCGATGCGCTAAGCCGTTTCGCCACTGGCACCTATGCTGTATGGTATCCGCAGCTATCCAGCGCTGAATCCCTACGCTTTCCCGCAGCACTAAAAGCCCTACCCGCAAAAAGTTGGCTAAATGTATCCCTGACGATCAATAGCCCCCAGGCCGATGGTTATGGCATGCACGGTAGCGGCATGTTCATCTTGAATCCACCTTGGACTTTGCAAAAAACATTAGAGTCGGCCATGCTCTATTTAGTGGAGGTGTTGGGGCTTGATGAAGGAGCAGGATATGTGTTGGAGTGTGCTGAAAACTAGACCACACTCACCACTTAGCAAAACGTGTGTTGCAAGGCTAAGCACGGGCATTACATCTAGGTCCTAAAATCGCCACTCGTTGCGCACATAGCCAGCCTATTTCAGCTACAATCAAGCTCATGCTTTGTTATCGTCATTAGAAATTCACCATGCTGTGGATCATTGATTTAATTCTACTCGCCGCCTTGTGGGGCGCTTCTTTTTTATTAATGCGTTTGGGTGCAGCAGAATTTGGCGCGTTACCAACGGCTTGCCTCCGCGTAATGATTGGCGGCTTATGCCTGTTGCCGTTGGTAATTAGAAATGGTCACAGTAGCCATCTCAAAACACGACCTTGGCAATTTTTATTGCTCGGCACCTTCAACAGCGCCATTCCGTTTACCTTATTTTCCTTGGCTGTCATGGCCATCAGTACGTCGTTAACATCAGTCCTTAATGCCACCACGCCGCTGTGGGCTGCGCTTATTGCTTGGCTGTGGTTACACGATATACTGGGCATACGGCGTTGGTTGGGATTGTTTGTCGGTGCCATTGGCACTGCTATGCTGGCCTATGATAAATCTGCCGTCGCGCCAGTGGCCGCGCTAAACACCACTGAAACAATTTTCGGTAATCACGCAGAAACCTTGGCCATTGGTGCCTGCTTACTCGCAACATTTTGCTACGGCATTGCTGCAAACTATACGAAGAAAAATTTCAATGACATACCTCCGCTAGTCTTAGCCACTGCCAGTCAACTCGGCGCTGCAATATTCTTAGCCATACCGGCAATAATGTTGTGGCCTAAAACTGCACCAAGCTTGCAAGCATGGCTTGCAGTAATAGCACTAGGTGTTTTTTGCACAGGCATTGCCTACGCGCTCTATTTTCGACTCATCGCCCGCGCCGGTGCACCACGCACCCTAACGGTGACCTTTCTAATTCCCGTGTTTGCCACAGCCTACGGTAGCTGGTTTTTGAATGAACACATTACCAATGGCATGTTGCTCTGGGGTGGGGTGATATTATTGGGCACGGCAATTGCGGTTTACCCAGCCAAGTCAGTGGCAAAATAGATATGTTGTAGATGCACTATTTATGGGCTTCTTCAGCTATTGCTAATTGCGATTTTAAAACGACTGAGTAGGAACTTAAGCGCCTAGTAGATACTCTCGAACTTCGGTGTTACTCATGGGTTTGCCAATGGCTTGCGCAAGGTACCTGATCGACTCGCGATGATACTCAACGTCATACGACGAAATAATATCTGTTGCGAGGATAACCTTGTAGTCCAGTTGAAACGCGTCTACCGCAGTCGCTCTCACGCACGCATGTGTATTGACGCCCCCGATGATCAAATGAGTACATCGAACGTGCTCAAGCAGTTGCGCCAACTGCCTGCCAAAGAAGGCACTATAGCGCTTCTTCACGACTTCGATGTCGTTCGAGTGTCGTTCAATCTCTTTGATGACGTTACCGCTGCACTTCGGGAGGGCATCCCCTCTCCCACAGCTACGGTGGAGGGAGGGGGCTTTGATCGCTTATTTTTGCCCGGCTCTGCTGCAACTTTTAGAAGTTTAAATACCGATAAGGTGAAGATTCCCCATTTTTAGGATACCCCCAGTCTATTTATTCTACAAAAATCAACCCATCCGAAATACTGGGCCACGCGGTGCGAAGGGGAGCTTGCCAGATTTTGGCATTAGAAATGCGTGTTCTCGGTTTAAGCGTAGCGAGGGTTCGCAAAAACCGTCGGTGATAACTAATATAGGGGCGGCTTTGGGGAAGTCTTGCGCGGTGGCAAGTAAGTCTGCGGCGGGTTGTAGCACGGTGCCGCCACGGCCTTGTACACGCATGCGATTGCCTATAGCCTCAGGTGCTACGTAGCCGCCATCATAAGCGTGGGCGTCGCAGTAAACAAGCCGCACCAGAGGTACTTCGCGACTAAAGGCGTAGGCGGCAATGGCGCCTAGCCCTTGGCCTAAAATTTTAGCGTCCATTGATCCGGATGAATCCAACACCACCCCAAAGGTGCGACCTGAGAGTAGCTGCGCATCGGCGACATAGCGCGGTCTGGGAATGTCTGGTGTAGAAGCTTGGCGACGGCTTAAGCGCGCGTAGGTGCGCGTGCGTTCGAGTGGACCGAAGAAGCCGTCAAACCATTGCGCTAGTTGCACATCCCAAGGGATGGGTGGCTGCGATAGCGCACGAATTTCTTCGGCTAAATTGCCGGGCAAAAAGCCGCGATTTTGACTTAAGTGTAGGTCAAGACCTTGCAGCATGGCGCGCCGACAAAAAGCATCAAAATCAGTTGTCGCCGCCACGGGAATATTAGTTTGATCATGCCTTCCCGGCCCGTCAAGCATGTCGGGTGATTGATCACCACGCAGAGTGATGAGCTTGCGGCGCAAGCGCAAATCGCGGCTAATTAAATCGTAAACCGTTTCAGCCGATTGGTTTTTTAGTGCTGGGTCATAGAGCAAACCCATATCGGGTGCTACACCCACTTGCATTTCGATTAACCAGCCGTTGATCACAAAATCACACGCTACATTCCACAGAAAAAAATCACGATTGCCCACGCGTGCCGTGTGGCGAAGGCCGGCGTGTAATAGCTCGTGCGCCATAACGAAGCGTAGCTCACTTGCAGTTAATGCGGCACCGGGATTAAGATAAATTTTGCGTTCTGAATCACTGATGGCGGCCACTGCAATATCTAAGCGATGACAAGCTTGACTCTCTTCAACCAGCTCGAACCCCGCAGCCAGCGCGCCCAGTAATGGGTAGTGGTCAATAAACCACGCGCGCGCAAGTTGCGCTGGGGTTTTATTTAAGCGCAGTTCAGTGGTGCTTAAACCAGATGCACGTTTAAGCGCGTCGTCCACCGCTTCGAGCATGGATGCGGCAAAAGTTTTAGCATAACGGTTATCGGCCACAAAAATGGGGGCACCAAAATACGGTTTTTCATCCACAAACATACCTTCGTGTTTTGGCCCGGCAATGGAAAGGTCGCGCGTCCAATCGGGAATTCCAGTTTCCATGAAGTCGCGAAAATAACGGTCTTCATTCCATGCGCGTAATTGCTCAAGGGTTACATTATGAATCGGCTCGCCGAGTTTAATGTCGCACAAAAAACGCGCCACCACGCAGTCGCACGCGGCGTTCCACATGGCCGGCCTAGGCGTCACCCGAAAGTGTCTAAACGCTAGGTGCAAAAGGCCGTGCGCCATCACATACATCCATTGCGCAGGCGTAGCGCGACGCATAGGGTGCAGCCACAAAATACCGGTGCTGGTCACGACCGCCCAGCCATCAACAGGCACGGGGTTACTCTGGCTTTGCCGATACACGCGCACTTCACGCATCACGCCGCCCATGAGCGGATGGGAGCGAAGATTGTTGACCGCGACATTAACAGCTATTTGTCCGGCGTCGAGTGGTTTAGCCACGATGCCAGTCCGCTAAACTTTTTTCTCAATCAAGCGCGGCAGATCACGAATAACCTCGATCATAAACCAATCTGGCAACGCTTCACCTTCTTCACGTGCCACCACCACTTGCGCCATTTCGAGTGAAATTTCAGCAAGTTGTTTTAGCTTGGCTTTGGCGCGATGGGCAAGGTCACGATTGGTCGAATCAATATCTTCGCGTTTAGCGGGTAAGTTTAAGATGAGTTTTCCGCGCAACGATTGCGATAAAAAATAGAGTAAATCACGGTCTTGCGGTAAATGCGGCCAGCCTACTTCGCCGGCCAAAATAGGTTCCAAACGATATTTGGAATCGCGTTGTTTATGGAAGCTTTTAAAGCTTTGCGCATGCGCAGGTGTGAGCGCGCCGTAGGCCAAAATTTCTAAATTTTGTTGTGTTAAGGCTTCACCATAGCTTTTCAACGCATCACTCAACATATGCCATGAACGCGGCGTTGAGAAAGGTTCTTCGTGCGTAGGCGCTTGCGACCATAAATGATCTTGCCGCTGTGCCAAATATTCCAGCACCAATGGGTGCAGCTGCGCCATGCTCGCCCATTCCAGCCAATCACCATACACCGCCCGCAAATGCACGTGCAACATGCGGTTCATAAGTGCTGACGACATTGGCCGCACGATAGCGGCATCTTGTGCACGATTGCCCGCACCGATTACCACCGAGCCCTCCGGCAAACAATACTCGCCAATACGGCGCTCATGAATAAGGCTGTAAAACGCCTTTTGCACTTCGTGTGAACAGGCATTAAGCTCGTCTAAAAACAAGCAGTACGGCTCTTTGCGTGCGATTTGTGCTGGCGGGCAAAACTTACTCACGCCATCAACAATTTGCGGCACACCGATTAAATCTTCCGGCGCTAACTGACTACCCAGCAACGATACGCACGGCAGACCAACAGAATCTGCAAAGCGCTGTACCAGCGATGATTTACCGATGCCAGGCGCGCCCCAAATAAATACGGGCCGCACGATAGCGACGTTAAGTAAAAAATCGAGCAGCTGGTTTTGGGATAGGGTGACGATGGGGTTCATGAATTACGCAGTGTCTAGTATTTTTTGTTTTATGGCCGGTCGGATGACAGATGTTAAATCAATTTAATGGTAATTCTATTTCGATATCAGGCACGTCACAACCACGTAGTTTGCCATGAAAAAATTGCTTGCTCATGATCACACCTGTTTCATTGTAAATGCCCTATTTTAAAGGTTTTTCAGCTAATTTAGATTACTGCAATAGCTCGCTATAATAGACGAACTAACTTTATTCACCGGTACAGATCTCGATTGATTATGAAAATGCATACCAATGAAATCGAAACGAATGTCGCATTAGTCTCGACACTCATCGCGAGCCAATTTCCGCAGTGGCAAGACCTGCTCGTTACGCCATTTGAATCATCGGGTTCAAGCAATAACTTGTATCGCCTTGGCGATGCGATGGTGGTGCGCATGCCGCGCATTGCGCAAGCTGCTGCGCACGTGGCGAAAGAGCGGCATTTACTGCCAATACTGGCGCCGCAATTGCCTTTGGCGATACCAACACCGCTTGCGAGAGGCGTGCCAGATGTGGTTTTTCCGTGGGAATGGTCGATACATCGGTGGATCGAGGGTGGCAACGCGAATTCAACTAGCTTTGCAGCTGGGCATGAGGTTGCACGGGATTTGGCAGGTTTTATTAATGCGCTTCACAGCATTAATACGGGTGGTGCAAAAAATAATGCCTACGCCGCTGGCGCACACAACTCAATGCGCGGTAGCCCCTTAACTCAATTGGACAACACCGCACGTAGTAACATCGCAGCGCTTCGGCACGAATACAGCGAGGCGGCGCTTACTGCCGAGTGGGAGCTTGCTTTGCATACGGACACATGGCAGGCCACACCTGTTTGGGTGCACGGCGACTTGCTGTTTGGCAACTTATTGTTTCAAGGAGGGCGATTAGCTGCAGTGATTGATTTTGGGTTGCTCGGCATCGGTGACCCTGCCTGCGATTTAATGCCAGCGTGGTGCCTTTTTGATGCTTCATCGCGCACAGTTTTTCGAGATGTAATCAATACAGATGCCGCCACGTGGAGCCGTGGCCGGGGTTGGGCGTTGCTGTTTGGATTGATGGTGGTGCCCTACTACACGAATACAAACTCCATCCTTGCCGCATTAGGGCGCACTGCAATAAACGCTGTGCTTGCAGAAAATACGGCGCCGCATTTCCAGCGCTAAGCCGACTTCTAATTTACTACCGCTGCAATGAAAAATACTAACGTGCTGGCTTTACGGCTTGACTGGGAATCATGTGTCATCCTTAAAAGCCCCTAGATTCGGGCATACGCGGGAATGACGCAGTTTTGAGATGTGCAGTAATAGGCATCTGTTTGGTGTAAATATGAGTAGGGAGTAAGCCGACATCTTCGAACCGTTTTGCAAACAGTAAGAACAAAGAAAAACGGCGCCCATTGCTGGAGCGCCGCTTTTATTAAATCAAACCACTTAGTTCTTGGTTTGATCGACCAACTTATTTTTCTTAATCCACGGCATCATTGAACGTAGTTTTTCGCCAACAGTTTCAATTTGATGTTCTGCTAGCAAACGGCGCTTGGCTTGCAAGGTTGGGGCACCGGCGCGGTTTTCCAAAATAAATTCTTTGGCATATTCGCCGTTCTGAATGCGCTTTAGCGCTTCGACCATCGCGGCTTTGGCTTCTCCGGCAATCACTTTGTGGCCAGTTACGTATTCGCCAAATTCAGCGTTGTTGGAGATGGAATAATTCATGTTGGCGATGCCGCCTTCATAGATTAAATCAACAATCAATTTGGTTTCGTGCAAACATTCAAAGTAGGCCATTTCTGGTGCATAGCCAGCTTCAAC
The DNA here is from genome assembly GCA_031376425.1 of Betaproteobacteria bacterium. Lineage (GTDB taxonomy): Bacteria > Pseudomonadota > Gammaproteobacteria > Burkholderiales > Usitatibacteraceae > JANMDR01. The sequence goes on along the minus strand of JANMDR010000211.1, from coordinate 60,999 downwards.
CAAGGTTTCAAAACCCATTTTAATGAGCTCTACAACACCACCGCACAATACGGCTTGTTCGCCGAATAAATCAGTTTCAGTTTCTTCGCGGAAGTTGGTTTCAATAACGCCACCACGGGTGCCGCCGTTGGCTTTGGAATACGACAAGGCGATATCTTTAGCTTTACCAGACACATCTTGATAGACGGCAATTAGGCTTGGTACACCGCCACCTTGGGTGTAGGTGGAGCGCACTAAATGGCCTGGGCCTTTGGGGGCGATCATGATCACGTCAAGGTCTTTACGCGGGTTGATTAAACCGAAGTGCACGTTAAAGCCATGCGCGAAAGCGAGAGCTGCGCCTTTTTTGATGTTTGGCTCAATTTCGGAATGATAAACTTGGGCGATGTTTTCATCCGGCAGCAGAATCATGACAACGTCTGCGCTTTTAACGGCGTCGGCTACTTCAGCCACTTTTAGGCCAGCTTTTTTAACTTTGTCCCAAGAAGCGCCACCTTTGCGCAGCCCTACAGTTACTTTTACGCCGGAATCAGCTAAGTTTTGGGCGTGGGCATGGCCCTGCGATCCGTAGCCGATAATGCTTACTTTTTTGCTTTTAATAAGGGCTAGATCGGCGTCTTTGTCGTAAAAAACTTTCATGGAATTTCCTTTTGATGATTTGCTAGTTGGTTAGGTAAATGTATTGAGCTACGTATTTTAAATCGAAATTTTAGGGATTAAACCTTAACGACCCATTCACCGCGACCGATACCACAGGCACCAGTGCGCACGGTTTCTAAAATGAGCCCACGATCAATGGCTTCTAAAAATGCATCAAGCTTATAGCCAGTTCCGGTAAGTTCTAAGGTGTAGGTTTTATCAGTGACGTCAATGATGCGTGCACGAAAAATATCAGCGGTGCGCTTAAGCTCTTCGCGGTCTTTGCCTGCAGCACGCACTTTGACCAGCATAAGCTCGCGTTCCACAAACTTACCTTCGTTTAGATCGACAATCTTTACAACTTCAATGAGCTTGTTTACCTGTTTAGTAATCTGCTCAATGACTTCATCAGAGCCGGTGGTGACGATAGTCATGCGCGATAGCGTAGCATCTTCGGTAGGCGCTACGGTTAGTGATTCAATATTGTAGCCGCGTGCGGAGAATAAGCCAGCGACGCGGGATAATGCGCCGGATTCGTTTTCAAGCAATATGGATAATATGTGTTTCATGGTTTTCTAGTTAATGTAAGCGGCTAGCGTAATTGCCTGAAAATACCCAATTTACGGGTATCTTCAGCACATTACTACGATAAAAAATGATTTATTTTAACGTAACGATAGCCTACTATTTTCTGTTTGATTATCGGCAATTTCACTCTGGTTGGAGTGCCTTACCGATGGCTGCGAGCGGGTGGCCGCATTCAATCAGGGGGATGGTGGTTCAATATTACTGGGCTGAAGGCAATTACAAATCTTCGGCCAAAATCATTTCCGATATGCCTTTGCCACCGGGCACCATCGGGAATACGTTTTCTTTTTGATCGGTGATGAAGTTCATGAATACAAAACGATCCTTCATGGCAAAAGCGTCTGTTAGTGCGCCTTCAACATCACCCGGCTTTTCGATATTCATACCAACGTGGCCGTAGGCTTCTGCGAGTTTCACGAAATCCGGCAGCGCGTCCATATAGCTTTCCGCGTGACGATTGCCGTGGAAAAAATCCTGCCACTGGCGCACCATGCCTAAGTAGCGATTGTTTAGTAGCACTACTTTAATTGGCAGATTATATTGTTTACAGGTAGAGAGTTCTTGAATGTTCATTTGAATAGAACCTTCACCCGTTACGCAAGCAACATCTTCATTCGGGAACGCTAATTTGCAGCCCATGGCATATGGCAAACCCACGCCCATCGTGCCTAGGCCGCCAGAGTTAATCCAGCGACGCGGCTTTTCGAACTTGTAATATTGCGCTGCCCACATTTGATGCTGGCCCACATCGGAAGTCACGAAGGCATTGCCTTTAGTGACTTCGCAGAGCTTTTGAATGACATATTGCGGCTTAATAATGGTGTCATGCATTTTGAAGCGCATGCAATCTTTAGCGCGCCATTCTTCAATTTGCTTCCACCACTCTACGGTATTGGCGGCGTCTACTTTTTGCTCCGCTTGATTGATCTGGCCAATTAAATCAGCGAGCACATCGTTGATGTTACCGACGATTGGTACATCTACTTTAACGCGCTTTGAAATTGATGAAGGATCAATATCAATATGAATAATTTTACGAGTTGGGTTGCCCGCGTTATAGTGCGCCGGATTGCCAATCACCCGGTCATCAAACCGCGCGCCGATAGCCAGCAACACATCGCAATTTTGCATCGACATATTAGCTTCAACCGTCCCGTGCATGCCTAACATACCAAGGAATTGACGGTCGCTCGCTGGATACGCACCCAAGCCCATTAGTGTATTAGTGCAGGGGTAACCGAGCATGCGCACCAGCTTGGTAACCTGTGGCGCGGCATCACCCAAAATTGCACCACCACCGATGTAGATCATCGGGCGCTTAGCTTCCAGCAATAATTGCATCGCGCGTTTAATTTGACCAGTGTGCCCCTTAGCCGAAGGCTTATAAGAGCGCATTTCCACGGTTTTAGGGTAAAAATAAGCGGTTTTTGCCATAGATACGTCTTTTGGCACATCAACCACAACCGGGCCCGGACGGCCCGTGGTGGCAATATAGAACGCTTTTTTAATGGTGAGCGCTAAATCAGCAACATCCTTAACTAAAAAATTGTGTTTTACGCAGGGGCGCGTAATACCGACGGTATCGCATTCTTGGAAGGCATCCTGACCAATCGCATGAGTAGGCACCTGGCCGGTAATAATCACCATCGGCACTGAATCCATAAAAGCGGTAGCAATGCCGGTAACAGCATTGGTCACACCCGGACCTGATGTGACAAGCGCAACGCCTGGACGGCCGGTGGCGCGCGCGTAAGCGTCCGCCGCATGTACCGCTGCTTGCTCATGACGCACGAGCACGTGCGTGAAGTTTTTTTGTTTATGAATCTCGTCATAAATCACCAACACTGCGCCACCCGGATATCCAAATACGTATTCCACGCCCTCTGCCTGCATGGCATGGCAAATAATTTCTGCGCCGTTTAATATCGGTGCAGGTTGGGTTTCCGTTTTTGCGGCTTGGATTGCTGGGTTGTCTGCGAGCTTCATAAAAGTCCAAAAAATTACGAGGTGGGGGAAACAGTTTGCGCTTAATCGATTTGCGGTAAAAAGCTAGTTTGCGTGCAGTGCAGCATAATCTGCACCTAACATCACTATTTTACGCCGCTTTAGCGATGAACATGAATAGAGCAGTTGCATGTTGCAGTGCGCAAAACCTTAACCTTACCGAGGCTTTGCGTTAAGGTCAAGCCAGATTTAATGTGGATGCGGCATAATAGCGGTTGAGAAGAAAATTTTTGTGGATTAACCGCTTTAATTCAACAAAATTGCTGCTGTTGCGTCGTAACAGGTAGGTGAAGCGAGAGTTAGTGTAATAGCAAGCAGCATAAAGTTTAGCGGCATAGAAATTTAGCAGCAAATACCAAACCGGTATTTGCTGCCAAACAAGAGGTGTATCTGGCTACTAGTAAAGAAATGTCCGAATTTTTAGCTTCAGTCGAACGGCGCGCATTCAAGCAATGCGTATATGCCGTGCGCGACGAAGACGCCGCGCTAGATATTGTGCAAGATTCGATGATGAAACTGGCCGAGAAATACAGCACGCGCCCAATTGAAGAATTGCCACTGTTGTTTCAACGCATCACCCAAAACAGTATTCGCGACTATTATCGACGCAGCAAAACCCGATCAACTTGGATTAGTTCATTTTCGTCCTTTGGCAAGAGCGGTGAAGATAACGAAGATCATGACATTTTGGAAACGTTGGAAACCGAGAACGAGGGTAATATTTCCCCTAGTCCCTCAGCACAGCTGGAACAGTCACAAACGTTAAAAATCATTGAAGATGCAATAGAAAAACTTCCAGCACGTCAACGCGAAGCATTCTTGCTGCGTTATTGGGAGGAATTGAACGTCGCAGAAACTGCTGAAGCTATGGGTTGTACTGAAGGTAGCGTTAAAACACATTGCTCGCGGGCAACAGATACGCTGTCCAAACTACTATTGGCAAAAGGGCTGTCTCTGGAATCTGTATTGAAATAAAAACCTCAATGGGTGTCACCATGAATGAACAAGACTTCGGGCGGGCAATCGCTAAAAAATTAAATGCTGGTTTGGCCGATATGCCAGCCGAGCAAGTATCAAAGCTAAACCAGAGCCGTAATCGTGCAATGGCAGCTTATCGCGAGCCTATTTCTATTTTGGGGCTGGCAACGGTAGGCGGACCATCAGCGAATTCAAAATTTGGCTGGTTGGTTAAACCCATGATTTTGGTGCCTGCTGCGATGATTGCAATCGCGATTATCAGCGCCAATATTTGGCAAGATGAATTACAAAATGACCAGAATGATGGTATTGACGCGGCCATTTTGTCTCAAGAGTTGCCAATTCAGGCATTTTTGGATAATGACATGGAAACATGGATCAAGGCTGGCGAGTAATTGATGATGGCTCGCCAAATTGCATTATCGTCATTGATTTTTTCGCATAAAACCAAACGGGCGATTTTACTTCTATCGGCAGGTGTACTTAGCCTTTGTTTGCAAGTGCCTACTTACGCGCAAAAGGCGGTTCAGCCTGAAGTTAAAAAAACGGAGGCAAAAGCTGAAGTCAAAATTGATTGGGCAAAATTATCAACAGACCAGCAATTAGCGTTAAGCCCTGTGCAACGTGAATGGGCGACCATGAGTGGTTCGCAGCAAAAGCGATTAGTAAGCGCTGCCAAAGACTATTCAAAGCTGCAGCCGATTCAAAAGGAGCGATTTCAAACGCGTTTGCGTGATTGGGCCGCACTAACGCCTGAACAACGCAAGGCGGCTCGCACAAAATACGAGACGCTATCAAAGCTCCCAACAGCAAAACAGTTTGAGATTCACGAAAAGTGGCAAGATAAACAAGCGGCTAAGAACGCGCCTAGCACCGTAGCACCGGCTGACACAGCGCCTAGTACGACAACAGGTGCTAAGGTGGCTCCAACCGCGCCTGCTAGCGCACCTAGCAGCGCTGCGCCTTCGGCTAATGGTGCTAGTGGTGCCACTGGTGCTCCAAGTCCGGCGAGCGCTCCAGCGAGTCCAAGTGCCGTTAAGCCGTAGGTTTCAGCAACCGCATAACGGCGCACGACCAAACGTGGCTGCCCACAAACCAAAACAATGATTGAACCAGCAACCACACCCAGCATCAAGCGCCGCCTTGCTTGTTTACCTTACGAAGGTCTTATCCTTCTTGCCCTGCTGCTTATTTCTACCTTTCCGTTCGCGGGTATGAAAGGCGCAGCATTATCGGGAAGTATGCATGCCGTTCTGCAAATTTACCTAAGCGCTGTTACTGGTGCCTATTTTCTAATTTTCTGGCTACGTTCGGGCCAAACACTGGCAATGAAAACATGGCGTATCAAGGTATGCAGCAGAGATAACAAACCACTCGCGTTTAAACGTGCTCTTATAAAGCTCGTCATTTCCGCGTTATTTTATGGCCCAGCATGCGTCGGCTTGGTATTGTTTTTCTTCCCCGCCAGAATTCATCCAGCAATGACTGCGTGGTTATTCTTACCTCTAGTGGCAACCATTTTATGGGCAAGATTCGACGTAGATCGGCAGTTTTTACATGATCGACTAGCTGGTACTCGCATCGTCGATGCAAAAACCTAACAAGCGCGCATTGCATCGCTAACGAACACAAAAAAGCCGATCATTTGATCGGCTTTTTTGTTAGACCAAGCAGCTTGCTTATTGGCCTACTTACTCGGCTGCTGGCGCTTCAACTTCAGCTGTCGCATCCACTACTGGACGGTCAACTAGCTCGATGTAGGCCATTGGCGCGTTATCGCCTTGACGGAAGCCGTACTTCAAAATACGCATATAACCACCTGGACGGGCTTGGTAACGTGGGCCTAGCTCTTCGAAAAGCTTGGTAACCATATCGCGGTCGCGCAAACGGTTAAATGCTAAGCGGCGGTTAGCCAATGTTGGTGTTTTACCCAAAGTGATCAGCGGCTCGGCGATTTTGCGGAGCTCTTTAGCTTTTGGTAAAGTTGTTTTGATAACTTCATGCAAGAACAAAGAATTAGTCATGTTGCGGAACATGGCTAGACGATGAGATGAGGTTTTGTTTAATTTACGAAGACCATGACGATGACGCATTTTATTTCCTTTACTTTTTACACTCTTGGCCCGGAATTACCGGCCTTATTATTATTGTGGTTAGATAAACGTCGAACCGCATTGCAGTTCGACGTGGCTTAAAACATTTACAACTGGTACTACCTGAAAATCTTACTTAGCTAGACCTGCAACTGGCCAATTCTCAAGCTTCATGCCCAAGGTTAAGCCTTTACTTGCTAACACTTCTTTGATTTCATTCAAAGATTTGCGACCAAGGTTTGGCGTTTTGAGTAGCTCGTTCTCGGTACGCTGAATAAGATCGCCAATATAGTAAATATTCTCGGCTTTCAAGCAGTTTGCAGAACGCACGGTCAACTCTAAATCATCAACTGGCTGCAACAAAATAGGATCAATTTGCGGCGATTTTGCTTCTTCGGCTTGCATTGGTGTGCCTTGCAAATCAGCAAATACAGAAAGCTGATCAACCAACACTCGCGCTGCATAACGAACCGCTTCCTCTGGCTCAATCGAACCATTGGTTTCGATGTCCATAACCAAACGATCAAGATCAGTACGCTGCTCTACACGGGCACTTTCCACCGCATAGCTAACGCGACGCACTGGGCTGTAAGACGCATCCAGCAAAATTGCGCCAACCGCGCGCTTTTCCTGCTCAGCACGGCGAGCCGTGGCAGCGATATAGCCACGACCTTTTTCAACTTTAATCTGCATATCGAGCTTGCCACCGGCCGTTAAATTGGCAATGACGTGCTCTGGATTAATAATTTCAACGTCGTGAACAGCTTCAATATCAGCACCAGTTACCACACCTGCTGTGGATTTCTTGAGCTTAAGCGTCACTTCGCTGCGATTGTGTAACTTCAATACTAAACCCTTCAGGTTCAGCAAAATGTCCACAACGTCTTCTTGTACACCTTCAAGTGCTGAGTACTCATGCAGCACGCCCGAAATTTTCACTTCAGTTGGTGCATAACCAGTCATGGAGGACAATAAAATTCGACGTAACGCATTGCCAAGCGTATGACCATACCCGCGCTCAAACGGCTCCATAATCACTTTGGCGTGAGCTGGCGAGATGTTTTGAACGTCTATGATGCGCGGCTTCAGAAAGGACGAGGAAGTGCTTTGCATGGACGGGTAACCTCAATAAAAATTGACGAAGCGCTATCTGCACCAATAGTGCAAATAGCGCAAACGGGGGGACTTACTTGGAGTACAGTTCGACGACTAACTGCTCATTAATATCCGCTGCGAACTCGCTACGATCTGGCTTTGACTTGAACACGCCGGACATTTTCTTTGTATCAACTTCAACCCAACTTGGAAAACCATTGGCTTCAGCTAATTTCAAAGCATCTGCAACACGTAATTGCTTCAATGCGCGCTCGCGAACCGAAACAATATCGTTAGGCTTAAGCAAATATGACGCGATATTTACGTTTTTGCCGTTAACTTGAATAGCACAATGGCTAACCAGCTGACGTGCTTCTGCGCGCGTAGAGCCGAAACCCATACGATATACCGCATTATCCAAACGGCATTCTAAAAGCTGCAATAGGTTTTCACCAGTTGCGCCTTTTTGACTCGCCGCTACCGCAAAATAACCACGGAACTGACGCTCAAGAATACCGTACATACGGCGAATTTTTTGCTTTTCGCGCAACTGCGTACCGTATTCGGACACGCGGTTTTGCTTGGCGCCATGCTGACCCGGACGGGATTCAAGTTTACACTTTGATTCCAGTGGGCGACGTGCGCTTTTCAAGAATAAATCTGTACCTTCGCGACGCGAAAGTTTACATTTAGGACCAATATAACGAGCCACAGTTTTCCCCTAGCAATTACATACGACGACGCTTGGGTGGACGGCTACCGTTATGCGGCACGGGCGTCACGTCGGCGATCGACAAGATTTTAATACCTAAAACGTTCAACGCACGAACCGCAGACTCGCGGCCAGGACCTGGGCCCTTAATGCGCACTTCGAGATTCTTGATGCCTGACTCTTGCGCGGCTTTACCAGCAGCTTCCGCTGCGATTTGGGCTGCGAATGGAGTAGACTTTCTAGAACCTTTAAAACCTGCACCGCCCGAAGTTGCCCATGAAAGCGCATTGCCTTGACGATCGGTAATTGTAATAATCGTGTTGTTAAACGAAGCGTGAATATGCGCAATACCTTCTGACACATTCTTCTTAATTTTTTTACGCACACGAGTTGCAGCTTGCTTAACCATATATTTCCTTCGCTTGCTTTAAAATCAGGACACTAAAAAACGGCTGGCTTATTTAGCTAGACGAATAGCCTTACGTGGTCCCTTGCGGGTACGTGCATTAGTACGCGTACGCTGACCGCGAACTGGCAAGCCTTTGCGATGACGCGTTCCACGATAGCAACCAAGATCCATCAATCGCTTAATGTTCATCGTTACTTCACGGCGCAAATCACCTTCAACAGCGAACTTACCCACTTGTTCGCGAAGCTTGTCCATTTGCGCGTCGGTTAAATCTTTAATCTTTGCACTATTAGCAACACCTGCTGCTGCACAAATTACTTGCGCGCGATGCCGACCAATGCCGTAAATCGCTGTCAATGCAATCTCAGTGTGTTGATTATTTGAAATATTTACGCCAGCGATACGTGCCATGTTTTACCTTAATGTCTTCAAATTACCGCAATTTAAAACGCGCTATTTTGCGATAGTTATATTGTTGCTTTTACGAAAAGCTTTCGATTATAGCAGCAATCGGAAGCGTTAACAATAGAAATGCGTTAGCCTTGACGCTGCTTATGACGTGGCTCGCTACAGATTACCCGCAACACGCCTTTACGACGTACCAATTTGCAGTTACGGCAAATTTTCTTTACAGATGCTTGAACTCTCATGTTATTTCCTTTTTATCAAACTTTTACTATCAACTTCTACGTTTATTTGGCGCGGAAAGTGATTCTTGCTTTGGTTAAATCATATGGTGTTAGTTCTACGGTAACTTTATCACCGGGCAAAATACGAATATAGTGCATACGCATTTTTCCGGAGATGTGACCGAGGACAATATGTCCGTTTTCCAACTTCACACGAAACATCGCATTGGGGAGAGTTTCTACAATCTCACCTTGCATCTGGATGGTTTCTTCTTTTGCCATTAACTATTCATTTTTCCGAATCGGTTCAACGGGCTGGATAACCAGCGCCCTTGAGATTTGCCTTCTTAAGCAGGCCTTCATACTGGTGAGACATCATGTAGGCTTGAAGCTGCGCCATAAAATCCATGGTTGTCACAACAATAATTAGCAAGGATGTACCGCCGAAATAAAAAGGTACCGCATACTGCATGTGTAAAAACTCAGGAACCAAACAAACAATCGTGATGTACGCTGCGCCAACTAAAGTTAAACGCATTAAAATCTTATCAATGAAGCGTGCTGTTTGCTCACCTGGACGAATTCCCGGAACGAAAGCACCGCTCTTTTTCAGGTTCTCTGCAGTTTCTTTCGAGTTGAATACCAACGCCGTGTAGAAAAAGCAGAAGAAAATAATCGCTGCTGCATAAAGCATCGTGTACAAAGGTTGCCCTGGCGATAATGCTGCGGCAATGTCTTTAAGCCAATTTACGCCATCACTTGCCGAAAACCATCCAGCAATTGTTGCTGGAAACAAAATAATTGACGAAGCAAAGATCGGGGGGATAACACCAGCCATATTCAACTTCAATGGCAAATGTGACGCCTGACCACCGTAAAGCTTATTACCCACTTGGCGCTTGGCGTAATTAACAACAATCTTCCGCTGACCACGCTCAACAAACACAACGAACATCGTCACTACTACAACCAATGCCACTAGGAACAACATTACAGGAATAGAGATTGAACCGGTGTTAGCTAATTCCAAGGTTGATGCAATTGCTGATGGCAACCCGGCAACGATGCCTGAGAAAATAATCAGCGAAATACCGTTACCAATACCGCGCTCGGTAATCTGCTCACCCAACCACATTAAAAACATAGAGCCAGCAACTAATGTAGCCACGGTGGCAACTCTAAATGTCATACCAGGATCAAGAACCAATCCTTGCTGACCTTCCAACATAATTGATACACCGACTGCTTGGAACAACGCCAAAGCAACTGTGCCATAACGTGTGTACTGCGTAATCTTGCGGCGACCAGCTTCGCCTTCTTTTTTCAACGCTTCCAACTGCTTCGAAACCACAGTCATCAGCTGCATAATAATTGATGAGGTGATGTAAGGCATGATACCCAACGCGAACACAGAAAAACGTGACAGCGCACCGCCAGAGAACATATTAAAAATACCTAATATGCCACCAGACTGCGTATCAAAAAGTCGTTTTAGCTGTACTGCATCAATACCGGGCACAGGAATATGTGTGCCAATACGGAACACGATAAGTGCTAGAACCAAAAACAGCAAACGCCGCTTAAGATCTGCAAACTTTCCCGTTGCTGCTAATGGATTCGAGGCCAAAAAAAGTCCTTAAAGTTCTAAATGCTAAGCAAGCTGCAAACTACGCAGCTTTGCTAGCCTTTGCAGCTTTACTGTTTTTGATAAGTGCGCGAGCAACACCAGCAACAAATGAACCACCTTTGGCTTCAATAGCTGATCTTGCACCTTGGGTAGCACCAATACCAACAAGGATAACTTTCTTGCTAATTTCGCCCTTCAAAAATACTTTAGCGGCGATCGCTTCTTTAGGCACTAAACCAGCATTTTTTAATGCGGTTAAATCAATGGTTTCAACTGGCACACGTGCCAAGTCGGCCAAGCGCACCTGCGCGATGTCTTTGAGTGTCGTAGAAACAAATCCACGCTTAGGCAAACGACGATGCATAGGCATCTGGCCGCCTTCAAAGCCAACTTTATGGAAACCGCCGGAACGAGATTTTTGACCTTTATGGCCACGACCCGCTGTTTTACCCAAACCAGAGCCGATACCACGACCAACGCGGCGACGCTCTTTAGTTGCGCCTTCAGCAGGCTTAATTGTGTTCAATTCCATGTCAAACCCTTTATTTCTTTTGCACTGAGCAATAGAGTGATATTTACACCCAAGGACTTAAGCTTCTACCTTAACTAGATAGCTAACTTTATTTATCATGCCACGCGTAGACGGCGTATCTTCAACCGATACGGTATGATGACGACGCTTCAAACCAAGACCGCGCACACAGGCGCGATGCGCTTCAATACAGCCGATTACGCCTTTAACGAGAGTAACCTTAATCATTTTTTTCTGGGACATAGTCGTCTTCCTAACCCAAGATTTCTTCAACGGTCTTACCACGCTTGGCGGCGATCTCAGACGGGCGGCTAATTTTAGCCAAACCATCTAATGTTGCACGTACCACGTTGTAAGGATTCGTAGAGCCATGGCACTTAGCGGAGATATTGGTGATACCCATTACCTCAAACACTGCGCGCATCGCACCACCAGCCTTGATACCATTACCTTCGGCCGCCGGCTGCATAAATACTTTAGTGCCACCGTGCTTACCATAAACTTCGTGATGCAAAGTTCCACCCTTAAGCGGAATCTTAACAAGCTTGCGGCGCGCCATTTCCATCGCTTTTTGCACAGCAACAGGCACCTCACGCGACTTGCCTTTGCCCATGCCAATAGCACCATCGCCATCACCAACCACTGTTAACGCAGCAAAGCCTAAGATACGGCCGCCTTTAACCACTTTAGTTACGCGGTTAACGGCGATCATCTTCTCGCGTAAGCCGTCGCCTTTGTCTTCTTGCTGTTCGTTATTTCTTGCCATAATCTTGAATCCTTAGAGGAGAGCCAAATGCGCTGAAGTAATTTTAAGCGCGGCTTCTAAAAGTGAGGGTTAGAACTTATTAGAACTTAAGACCGCTTTCACGAGCCGCATCTGCAAGCGCTTTAACGCGGCCGTGGTATGCGAAACCAGAGCGATCAAACGCGACTGTTTCAATACCCGCAGCTTTTGCTCTTTCAGCGATGCGCTTACCTACAGCAACAGCAGCAGCTACGTTGGAACCCGTTTTAACTTCACTACGGAGTTCTTTTTCAACTGTAGAAGCAGAAGCTAGCACCTTGGAGCCTGAACCATCGAGAATTTGCGCGTAGATGTGTGTATTGGTACGCATCACACATAAGCGAACTGCTTTTAGACGCGCAAGCGTTGCACGCGTTTTTGCAGCACGACGTAGACGAGAAACTTTTTTATCAATCATAATAGTCCCTACTACTTCTTCTTAGTTTCTTTGATCACGATCTTCTCGCCGAAGTAACGTACGCCTTTGCCTTTATAGGGCTCAGGTGGGCGATAAGCACGAATTTCCGCAGCAACTTGACCAACTTTTTGACGGTCAATACCTTTGATAAGGATTTCTGTCGCTATCGGCGTTTCAACTTTAATACCGTCAGGCATATCGTGCACAACTGGGTGCGAAAAGCCTAAAGTCAAATTTAGCTTGCTACCTGCTGCTGCGGCTTTATAACCCACACCAACGAGTTGCAATTTTTTCTCGAAACCCTTATCAACACCTTGAACCATATTTGCGAGAAGCGCACGCAAGGTGCCCGACATCGCATTTGCTGTTTTGCTTTCGCCAACAGCTTCAAGAGTAACGGTACTGCCGTCTTTCTTGATAATGACATGGCTAGATGCAGCTTGCGTTAAGGTTCCTAAAGGACCCTTCACTACAATCTGAGTTTCGCCTACTGAGAGTTCAACCTTTGCAGGCAGAATAATTGGGAGTTTACCAACGCGTGACATTATTTTCCCCTTAAACCACGATGCAGATGACTTCGCCACCCACGCCAGATTGGCGAGCAGCACGATCAGTCATAACGCCACGGGATGTCGATACAATCGCAACACCCAGACCATTCATGACCGGCTTGATGTCTTCATGGCCGCGATAAATACGCAACCCTGGACGCGATACGCGCTCAATCTTCTCGATAACCGGCTTGCCAGCGTAATACTTTAGACCAACGCTCAACTCTGATTTACCATCAGCGGTTGAAACGATGAAGTCTTCAATATAGCCTTCAGCTTTAAGTACTTTAGCGATTGCTACCTTCACTTTTGAAGAAGGCATCATCACATTTACTTTTTCCGACTGTTGCGCATTACGAATGCGGGTCAACATATCGGCAATTGGATCACTCATGCTCATAATTTATCTCCGCTCAATTACCAGCTAGCTTTTGTTACGCCGGGGACTTCCCCGCGCATAATGGCTTCACGCAGCTTGATGCGGCCTAAACCAAATTTTTGATAAGTACCACGTGGACGACCAGTCAATGCGCAACGGTTACGTTGACGTGTTGGATAGGCGTTACGCGGAAATGATTGCAATTTCAAACGCGCTTGGTAGCGGTCTTCTTCGCTTGCACTAGCGTTATTGATAATTTTCATCAATTCTTCGCGTTTTGGAGCGAACTTTTCAGCCAGCTTGCGACGCTTTTGCTCACGGTTAATCAGTGAAAGTTTAGCCACGTTAGCCTCAGCCTCTGAATGGAAATTTAAATGCAGTCAACAGCGCCTTAGCTTCAGCATCCGTCTTAGCAGTGGTTGTAATTGAAATGTTCATACCGCGCAACACATCAATTTTGTCGTAATCAATTTCAGGGAAAATGATCTGCTCTTTAATGCCCATGTTGTAGTTACCACGGCCATCAAAAGATTTACCAGGAATACCACGGAAGTCGCGCACACGCGGCAGAGCAACCGTAATCAAGCGATCGAGGAATTCGTACATCGTATTAGAGCGCAATGTAACCATACAACCGATTGGATAGTTATCGCGGATTTTAAAGCCAGCGATCGATTTTTTCGACAATGTAACTACTGGCTTTTGACCAGCAATCTTAGTCATATCACCCACTGCGTGATCCATAACTTTCTTGTCTGCTACCGCTTCACCCACACCCATGTTCAAGGTGATTTTAGTGATACGCGGTACTTCCATAGTTGATTTGTAGCCAAACTGCTTAATCAACGCCGGAGCGATTACTGCTTTGTAATGATCTTGTAAACGTGCCATATCAGTTCCCCTTACGCATCGACCTGAGCGCCGGTAGACTTGAATACGCGAACTTTGCGCGCCTTCTCACCTACTTTTGCTGCTGGCAAAATCTTAAATCCAACACGATCCGCTTTACCCGATGCCGAGTTAAAAATCGCAATATTGGAAACCTGAATTGGCATTTCTTTTTCAACAATGCCACCAGTGGTGTTTTTCATTGGGTTTGGTTTCTCATGCTTCTTGGCACGATTCACACCCTCGACAATAACTTTATTGTCAGCAGTAACGGTCTGCAAAACAGTACCGCGCTTGCCTTTATCTTTACCAGTTAAAATAACAACCTGGTCGCCTTTACGAATTTTATTCATGATCTGCTCCTTACAGCACTTCTGGCGCTAGGGAAACGATTTTCATAAAACGCTCAGTACGCAATTCACGCGTTACTGGCCCGAAAATACGTGTACCGATTGGCTCAAGCTTGGCATTAAGCAAAACGGCTGCATTGCCGTCAAACTTGATGAGCGAACCATCTGCACGACGCACACCTTTAGCAGTGCGCACAACTACGGCTGTGTATACTTCGCCTTTTTTAACGCGGCCACGTGGCTGCGCAGACTTAATACAAACCTTAATTACATCACCAATGCCTGCGTAACGGCGCTTAGATCCACCAAGCACCTTGATACACATCACAGAACGCGCGCCAGTATTGTCGGCCACGTCGAGAATCGACTGCATCTGAATCATGATTTTTATCTCCAACTTAGCCGCTAGGCGGTTAGTTTTGGATCCGTCTTAGGTCGGTGTCAAAAACACCAACAGGTTGAGAAATTCTGTGGAAGTTTGAAGGCTGCTTTACTCAAACTTTTTGCTGCGCACTACGATTACAAACTCAAGTCCATAAGTATACAGCGTTTTTGCGTCAATGCGCAAGTGTTGCGGCGTTTTTTTGCGCTGAATTGAAGTGACAGACAAATTATATGTGGGTTTTCAGTCATTTCACGCGTTTGCAGCCTACGAAAGCCATTAAAATTGATATCCCCAAGGAATAATATTTTAAAGGAAAAATACTTTATGGCAGCACATGCTTCGAATAACTGAAATTCGCTTACCTATTGATCACGACGAGTCTGCGCTGGAACGCGCAATACTTAAGCGATTACATATTAGATCAGTCGATCTGCTGCGTTTTAATATTTTCAAGCGCAGCCACGATGCGCGGAAGCGCCATGCGATTTTATTGGTTTACATTGTAGATGTGGAAATAGCCAATGCCGATAGTGTCTATAAACGGTTTGTAAACGATCCGCATGTGCTGCCTACGCCGAATATGGATTACGCGTTTGTTGGCAATGCATCACCCGACCACTTTAGCGCGGCACCCAGTAGCTTAGACAGGAAGACTGAGGCGTTGCGCCCAGTGATTGTTGGGTTTGGCCCCTGCGGCATATTTGCGGCACTACTATTAGCGCAAATGGGCTTGCGGCCTATTGTATTGGAACGGGGAAAATCAATGCGTGAGCGCACTCAGGATACATGGGGCTTGTGGCGGAAACGCACCTTAGATCCGGAATCAAACGTGCAGTTTGGCGAGGGCGGCGCAGGCACGTTCTCTGATGGCAAACTGTATAGCCAAGTGAAAGACCCGCGCTTTTTAGGGCGCAAGGTGATGCAGGAGTTCGTGAAGGCAGGTGCCCCACCGGAAATTATGTATGTGGCTAAACCCCATGTTGGTACATTTCGCCTTGTTGGTGTGGTGGAAAAAATTCGTAACGAGATCATCGCCCTTGGTGGCGAGGTACGCTTCACCCAACGGGTTACGGATGTTGAAATCGAAAACAATGTTTGTCGCGGTATTTCAGTATTTGATCTTAAAACGCAGTCCACCTATTTTTTACGGGCTGATCACGTGGTATTTTGCGTAGGCCACAGCGCCCGTGATACCTTTGAGATGCTCTATAAACGCGGCGTTGCTATGGAAGCAAAGCCATTTTCTATCGGCTTTCGCATCGAACACCCGCAGGCAGTTGTAGATCGCGCGCGCCTCGGTGCCGCTGCCGGTAACCCCATTATTGGCGCGGCCGACTACAAACTAGTACATCATGCATCAAATGGCCGCAGCGTTTATAGCTTTTGCATGTGCCCCGGTGGCACTGTGGTAGCTGCCACATCGGAAGAAAAGCGAGTGGTTACTAACGGGATGAGCCAGTATTCACGTAATGAGCGCAATGCTAATGCGGGAATTGTGGTGGGCATATCGCCTGCCGATTATCGCGCCACTACAGTAGAACCCGATGCGCCGGACGCGTTAGCCGGAATTGGCTTCCAGCGATTTTGGGAGAGCCGCGCGTTTGAACTGGGTGGCGGAACCTATTGTGCGCCAGCGCAATTGGTCGGTGATTTTTTGAACAACACGCCTTCTTCAGCCTTTGGAAGCGTCGAGCCATCCTATAAACCTGGGGTCAATTTATGCGATTTAACCAACCCAGAAAACGCCGCCCTCCCCGATTACGCCATCCGCGCGATTCAAGAAGCAATACCGGCGTTTGACAAACAAATACGCGGCTTTGCCATGCGCGATGCAATTCTAACCGGCGTGGAAACCCGTACATCCTCCCCGTTGCGCATTCCGCGCGGCGCAGACTTTCAAAGCACGAATACCAAAGGGCTATACCCCGCTGGCGAAGGCGCAAGCTATGCGGGGGGCATACTTTCAGCGGGAATAGATGGCATTGAAGTTGCGGAAGCGGTGGCAAAGGCGATGCTAGCGTGAAATCAACGCCGACGCTACAAATGATCCCAATGTGGTTGCGCTATGTGGTAGTGATGGGATTATCGTGGCTTATTGACTTTGTTACTTTTGCGCTTGCCAGTTATTTTTTTGGCATTCCTCTATCCCAAGCGCTGGCACGCGGGGTTGGTGCAGTTGCTGGCTTTTTGATGCATAAATTCGGCACTTTTAAAGATACCGCCCCCGCTGCCCATCGCGTAAACACCACCTCCCAAATTTGGAAATATGCCGTGCTTTGGCTTTTTGGATGGGCGGTGTCTACCGCATTAATACTGGGATTGATGCAATGGCTATTGCTGGATAAACTAGTTGCTAAATTTATAGCGGAACTATCCCTCGTACCCATTAATTATTTTTTAATGCGGCGCTTTATTTTTCGCCCGAAAGAGCACCAGTTATGATTTCGCATTATGCACAACTAAAACCATACATCACTAAAGATGGCTCTATCATTCGTGAAATGATGCATCCTCATATACATGGGAATATAGGAGCCAGTGTTGCTGAAGCCACAATACCCGTGGGCACATCAACCCATACGCATCTGCATACCTTATCAGAGGAAATTTATATAGTTACCCAAGGGGTAGGTCGGATGCAGTTAGGTGACAAAAGCTTTGAGGTTCACAGTGGCGACACCATCACAATAGCACCCAAAACAGTTCATAACGTAAGCAATATCGGTGGCACCGATTTGGTAATTCTTTGTGTGTGCGTGCCTGGTTATGAGCATAACGAAACGCATTTGGTGGGTGAGTGACTTCTTACGTAGTTGCTTCCAGAAGTCACTGCACCCTTGGTTTCTAAAGAGTAAATCCGCTAATCAATATTTGCTATTCAAGAATTTCGCGATAATTCACGATAGTTCCTACGAAGCCGCTCGGGAAGAGAATATTGGACAACACAGTAAGCGCACCCGCGCCATCAAGAATTTGCACCACATTCTGGCCATCAGTCCTTTTAATAACTCTGACTCCCGCAATGGGGGGGCTACCCACGACCCCGCCGATATAAGTGGCACCACTGATTTGGTTTGCCGCGTTACTTGCCGTACGCGCGTATAAAGTGCCAATTCCTCCTCGATCACAGGCGTCTGAACTCGGTGCAATTGAAGTATAAATGGCTACGTTATTTTCAACAGAAATTTCCTTAATAACCCTCTCACCAGGATTAAGTACCAAATCTTGATACCAACCTTTTGCTGTGGTGTTTACGGCGGCAGTGGATCCTAGGCCAATACTCGTCAGGTCAGCGCGCACGATTGGCGTCGAGACAACGGAAGTTGCAAATTTTGTCCCATCTCTTAGGTTGTAAAAGGTCTGCGGATCAACATTGGTAACATCCGCCAAACTTAATAACTTTCCGGTTCCTACACCGACAAATCTGTCGCCACTTACTGAGTCGGTATAAGGTAAAGGATAAGACGTTATCGGTTGGGCTTTGTTGGCCGCATCTTTCAATTGCGCAAACTTTATACCAGAAGAAGAATACGCAGCCGTACCGTTTAAATTAAACCGCCAGATGTTACCAAAAAGATCGCCAGCATAAATTTCTGTTGATAGAAAATCACGCGAATCAGGAATAAAGGTATTTAAATATGCCATACCAATTGGATCGATGGCGCTACCGTCCGCAGTGATAAATTTATGCAGAAGCACGCCAGTTTTCACATCTACTACGTAAGCAATGCCTTTACCTGCGTTCGGCCCGGTAATATTGTTATAACCACTTGCTAAAATTACCACCCAACCATAACGCTCAGTTCTGGTAATTACCGGTAATCCATAGGTAAAACCCATATCAGGATCGGTGAATTCCCACAATACAGTCCCCGAACTTGCAATAGCGGTCTCCGTAGCCCCTTGCAATGGCGGGTTGGTTACGTCAAACGCGATATAGCTCTTGCCCCCTTTTCCCATTCCCGTAATCAATACTGTACGCCAATCAGGGGGGGCAGTGCCGGCTGGTGTGCCTGTTGGAGTGGGGGCTGCTGGATTTTGCGTAGTTCGCGCAAAATCAACATCGCGATAAAATGGGCGGGCGTCTACATAATATTTATGCGCAAATTTATTTGGGAGTGGGTCGGTAGGCTTATAAGTGAGCGCTACTACGCCAGTAGCATCCGGGCGGAACAGCTCGCTGGGCATGTAGGACCAAACCTCTTTACCCATATCAGGCGCTACGTTGGTACCATTAACGGCATGAAAAAATCCGTCATTAGCACCAAAATAAACCATAGGGGTACGGTTAGCTTTGGCCAACTTAAACGCCGCGTAACCAGGATTGTAGTTGTCCTGATACAATTCAATTGGTGCGGAAATCGCCACTGGCTCCGAACTAATGATGTCACCCAATAGGTTAGCGCGCGGTCTGAATTTGTAGCCAACAGCCGCGTCTTCATTGGTTTTATCGCCGCGCAAATAATCTAACGCAGCTTGTCGCGCGGGCACCGTAGCTCCTAATGAAGCCAATTGGGTAGGTGAAATCGACGCAGATCTAAGCGGTACGGTAACTCCAGCAGCGCGGGTAAGCAGTTTACGATTGGTTGACCAGCCCGTCCCAAATGCCTGCGCATCGAGTACATCGGCGTGTTTCCAAATATTCGTTGTTGCTGCTCCGGTATTCGCATCAATGTTCTTCGCAATCAAGTCACCAATCCAAGAGCCTGGTTTATAGCTAGGAACATACGCAATATTATTTGATGAACTAGTCAAGTTTGCGTTTGCCAAGCCAACGTTTGCAGCTGAGGTGCTACGGCCTGCGATATCAAGCAGTGCCGTACTCAACGCAGTGGCCAATTGTGACGGATTATTTACGTTAAAAAAATCACCGCGAGCATTGACGGTAGAGTGCCACAAATCGTCAATCGCACTGGGCGAATTATTTGTGGGATGAGGCCACACTCTGGTGCCAGCAGCTATCTCTGCAACCGTTTGAGAGGCGATTACGTTTCCGCTGGCGTTAGTATAGGGTAAGGTACCAGACGCTGCAATTGATACGCCAAACAATACTACGTGTTGCCAATTGGCAGGATCTTTCTCACCAGCTGGTACATTATTTGCTGATAGTGGTCCAGTAGGTCGCAGATCGGTAGCCCAATAATAAGTTGCAATATCAGACATGGTAACCGTATTCACCTCTGACCCAGCGAGTGCAGCTGCTGATTGCCTAAACTTTAAAGGCCACGGCGCATTAGGTGTCAGGCCGGTCACAGCTGGCACGCCAAGAATAGTAGCTGGGATGGTTACATCCACTTGAGAAATTGCCGATGGATTAAAGCCTGGGGTTCCCTCATTCCAATAACCGTCAGTGGAAAGTATATGGTAGTTAGCCTGGCAAGATTTTTGAATGGGATCAATTGAACCTGTCACACCACTCATCACACCAGTTTTAAAATATTCTCCAACACGAATTGCCGCTTGCCTAGATGGAGTGCCCCCCGTGGGAACTGAAGCATAAAATCGTTCGTACCATGTTTGCCGCTGAGCATCTCTAAAATCCGCGATATTTAGGAAGCTTCCAGGCGTCTGCCAAATATTATGAAAACCAACTCGGAATTCATCTTTATCTAATTCCGAAAATGCAATACCTGCCGCCGACTTCATCGCTTGCATGCGTGACCGATAGTAGGAGAACCAATTAGCAAAGTTTGTTTGTTGCGCTGCAGACTGCGTACTCATATTGACGCGTGTATAGGACGCATCAGTGTGGCAGCGGCCGCGCTCATGAACCGCTGGGTTACCGGAAACGGTCATTGCCGCGGTCGGTGCCAAGGCACCTGCAGCAACAAAAGGTGCTATAGGGGTATACGCCATATAATAACCGTCGCCAACGGGGTCATTAGCATTAAACCCCGAAGCATATTCATAATCTGGTCTGAAGTTGGTGGACAAATTTACCGCTGTCGTTTTATTGACCCCGTTTTCCCGGTAAGTTGCACCGGTATTAAATCCATCCCACGGTGCTGCGGTATAGGTAATGTTCGGAAATACCGTATTGGTATTGGTAACACTGTTATAGCTGCGCGGGGGCTCGTAAGTTACCGCTGGATCATAGTAAAGTGGATTTGAAATAGAGTTTTTAAAACAATTATTACCGGTTACATTGCCAGATCTATCGGGTACATACAGTAGTTGCATACTGCCTGAGGTATCTAAGGTAAACATAATATTTGGCTTAACGGTATTAATGTCGAGCGGCGGTGAGTCAGCAATCACTACTGGCAAAGCAGACGCCTTTGGGCTCGCTATAAACATGACAGCCGCTAGGCTCGGCACCAACACAGAAAGCGTGAGCGCTCTGACAACAACGTTAAAAAAATTCGACATATAAGCCTCTACAAGTACGTTAAATTCAAAAATAATTTATTACTACAGAACCATAGCCTGAAAATACGAGGTTGCATTTTTAGCGCCGTCTACCCGCAAGGTTATTCGAATATATACTTGCCCTGCGCCGGGTAGTTTGCGCCCTAAACCATCCGTCGTATTGCTACCGCTACCAGACGCCATTCGGCATGAATTTACGTTGGGATCGGTAGCAAGGGCGTTGGGGCAAAGCCGATCAGCAACCCATCTGAACACATAACCACCGGATGTCGTAACACCAGTGCCGCCATCTACTACAACCGGCAATGCAAACTCTCCGCCGCCCCAATTTGTAGCAACCCCAGGTGCACTTGGAATCGGTGCATCTACCAAAATTTGCGGGACGCCACGGCTGTCATATAGAAGGCTTGCCGTGGAGGCAAAACCCACTGATGAATTATCTGTAGCGGGTAGCTGACCCGCCACGCGGATCGTTCCCAAATCATTAACAGCAGCCTGAAACCCCACAGAGGCAACTCGATAAATATCTTTCTTGCTGCCCAAATTACCGCCAACGGCATTTGCACCATCTACCGAACGCAATAAACCAACGCTGGCGAGCGATAAAGCGACTAACACAATTAACGCAACAATTAAAATGATGCCATGTTGCTGCCGACCTAGCGCGGTATACTTAATTCTAGCAACATGGCTCATAGCGAGCTCCTAATCATATTGATAACAGGAATTGTAGTTTCAAAAACGCGATATCTAAAACAGCGCCAATTTGCATCCGCGGAGTTACTTGGTGAACTAGCGATCACAAACGGCAAGCTATCCGCACTTGCAGGCTTTGCGGGCGCGGAAGTGATCTCAGTTCCCGTGTTTACTGCGGCGACCGCAGGAAGCAGCGGCCACGTGGCACGCGTTGGCGTTGCTTCACAAATTGGTGTAGCAAGATTACGGTTAGGTGGTTCAAAGTGAGCCGAGCGCGCCAATACCGCAATACGAATAGCTTTAATTCGCGTAATGGCCGCAGCCGGGACTGGCCCACTCAATATTGGGGTTCGCTTATCATCAACATCTGTCGGATTAGCCCAAATACCAGTCGGCTCCACCCATTGATCCACATTATCATCGCTAATAGTAGTGGCTAGGACTGGTGGTAATGGCGTAAAATTATCAATCCCATACTGCGCTTGCATGCTAATAATACCGTCCGCAATTACCCGTACATCTGGCGTGGCACTTTCGCCGGTCAACATTCGCGTAAAGTTTGTTTCAACCAATTCTTGCCGCGCATTAACACCTATCGATATAAAGTAAGGATTGGGTCCGAGATTGTGAATATTGGAATCGGGCGTAAACGTTGCGCTAGGATTACCAGACGCTAACGTAAAAGTTCCTGACCCAGTCTTAACCGTACTAGGGGGCACCACATTACCCGCGATTGCTGAAATTCGCC
This sequence comes from Betaproteobacteria bacterium, assembly GCA_031376425.1. GTDB lineage: Bacteria > Pseudomonadota > Gammaproteobacteria > Burkholderiales > Usitatibacteraceae > JANMDR01. The sequence goes on along the minus strand of JANMDR010000211.1, from coordinate 38,125 downwards.
TTGCTGCGCAGGGGATATTACTAACTCTTTTCGTGCCATCTTTTGTCGCGAGAACCATAAGCGCTACATCACCTAAACGTCCGGCTGACGGTTCACGCCAGCCATATACATTGTCCACATTCGGGATCGCTACAGAACCTCCAGGAACAATACCGGCTGCGGTTGGATTGGTAGTGATATCGGCATTTCCACTCATTATGACGATAACGTCCGACGCCCCCGCTGCGCCACCTGCGAGCAAACTACCGTCGATAATCCGTACAGGAGCGATAGGCGTAGTCAACGCACCATTGGGACCCGTTACGACTGAAGCCACGGGAAATCCAAACAAGGGACAACCCAGCAGCAAATTTGGCCTAACAACAGTGCTGATTGCGCCGGTGGCACTGTTAAAGGTGACTTCATTCGTCGTAGCCAATGAGGAGCCTGAAGTGCGGATATAACGCTCAATCGTGAAGAGCGAAACGGCACCATTCAATTGCGCATCACCAAGCCCGACAGTAGTGCGCTTAAAGCCATCAGCACCTTTATAAACAGTAAAAATTACAATAGTTCCCAGCAAGCCTATTACCACCGCGACAAGCAATTCAACTAAAGTCACACCTTGCTGCAATTTATGTTGGCAGCTAGTATTTTGGCCGCTAGTTGCGCGCATACTCTTTCCTTTACTAAAACACTTAAAAATAATCATATAGTCAGTCTGGAATCAAAAATCTACCGACAGCCCGGCGTGGCGGCGCGGTAGCAGAATCATTTGGCGCTCTCCAGAAAACAGCAATATCTGCTGCCACCAAGGTCGTCGTACCAACACTGGAATCTGTAATAACAACTGTTGGTTGTTCGGCTGCGGCACCAGGCAAGCCGCCGTTAGCCACATCAATTACGCGATCTCGCCAGCGCGTATATCCGACGCCAGCAGTAGCTGACGCGTAGCGTTGGGAGAGGCGAGTAAAATTAACCTTACCATCTACCCCCCGCGCGTCAATAGTCAGATCGGTAACCAATTGATCAATAAAAAACTCAGCATCCAAGCGAATTTTTGAATCAGACGTGGACCGCATCGCTGCGGCTTGCACACCTATTAATGCGAGCACGCCTATCGAAAAAATAACTATGGCTACTAGCGCCTCAAGCAATAGGGCACCAGCTTGAGCATGCTTCGACGCAACACGATTCATATTCATGGTTTGCAGCCTTTGGGATCAAGCGCATAGGATAATGCAGGATCGCAAACTGTTGCCTGCCCCCCTACGGGCAAAACAACACGCAAGCATCGCGCCTTGCCACCCGAAGCCTGGCAAGTACTAATAGCACTGCCAAAATCATATGCAGGCCCACTCGCGGGTACACTACTGGACAATCTGCCAAAGCCATCAAAAGTTAGTACAAGCCCAGAGGAAAGCGGCCCTGTAACGTTTCCGGTGTCTGCATACGAACCTTTACGGTAGACAGTAGTGACCGTTCCAGTTCCAACAATAGTTTCGCTTGCCTCGACCCGCCACTCCTGTGCGCCTGCATCTAATACCAAACTAACGGGACGATTCAACTTACCGGCTTCATTGCGAGCAATAGCTAACCCAGCGCGAAATGATTCAGTCGCTGACCGAATCCGATTATTCATCACATACTCTGGCCCCCATTGGATGACGGATAGCATCAGAACCGCCATGATTGCGACTACTATCATCACTTCAATTAGAGAGAAGCCCGATGAGTACAGACGCGCAATGCTTTGTCTACTAGAGTGGACGCGCCGCATCTTAGCCACCTTTTTTCGTTATCCAACGATTGGTAGCTGAAGCAACTCCCCAACTGGAACCAACAGAAGTAGTGCCGCGCACATCTTTTTCCGTAATCGTGTAAACGAAACCACTCATGCTTCCTTGCCCAGTAGCCGTCGCAACAAATGTTTGACCACCGGCCGGAGATGCGCAAGTAAATACAAATCGAGGCGTATTTAATTTGCCCGACGCACCTGTATCACCGTTAGCATCGGTAGCACAAACACCAGCGCGCAAATAACTGCGAGAATCGTTATATGCCAGCTCCAAACGGGTACGTACGTCGCTCAATCCAGAGGTAGCTTCTTGCACATTACCGCGCCGAACGTAGTCGCTATACTGCGGTAATGCCACCGCAGCCAAAATACCAATAATTGCAACTACAATCATTAACTCAATAAGTGTGAAGCCAATTTGACGACTTGCGGGTTTAGCAATAGTAGGAAACATGTAAAACCTCCGAGGAATGATGCGATATTAGGGTTCGAACCGACGGTACTCAATGCGACGCGATAAACGGGTATTACATCGGGACTAGCGGTTTTTAGCAGTACCGAGTGTGCGAATTTCCACTCAGTTTGCCTTGCTGTTGACACTAAAGTATCACCTTTCTTGGGCGATGCTGCAAGTATTGGGTGAAATTTTGAACTTTACGCTTCTGCACTAAGAACTCTGGCGCACTCTCAAAATTGAACAATTGCGAAGGGCTAATTTTTCAAGGTTACAATTCAGCTTGTGAATAAACCTTCCCAACACATTAGAATTATTAAAATTGTTCGCACCCGCGTCCGACTTGGTTCGCCTGCACGCACCGCCTTTCGTGGGTTCACGCTCCTAGAAGTGTTAGTCGTCCTAGCCATTATTGCCATGGTTGCCAGTGTGGCTTTGCCCAATTTTGCCCGCATGATTGAAAGCTATCAGCAAAAAGCCACCCTAGGTTTAATCAGTTCTGAACTTAGTGGGCTGAGTTATCGAGCTTTTTCGGAGGCCCAGCCAATTACCTTGTCTGAAAATTCCAATCGCGCTCTCGTTCCAAGCCTGCCGGTAGATTGGCAAATTACCATCACTGCGCCGATTTCGATTCAGGCCAATGGCTTTTGTAGTGGTGGTTCGGCAAGTATTAAGGCGAAAAGTGGGGCGGTCTGGCAGGTAACGCTAGCAGCACCCCTTTGTAAGGCAGAGTATAAGTAACGAAAATGAATGACGACTACAAATGATCAAAATGGTTAAGGCTAAAGCGCAAAGCGGTTTTTCGCTACTGGAAGCTATCGTCGCGCTAACGCTGCTCGCAGTTGCGGGTTTGGCGTTATTTAGCTGGATTAATGCTAGCTTTGATGGCTTATTACGTGCTGATACAGCCCAAGCGCGGGCACAGGCGCAAAGCAATGCCATTGCTTATATTCAAACGATTAATCCGATGGTACGACCATCAGGCGAAACCAAACTAGGGTCACTATCAATAAGCTGGCTTGCCAAGGAAATTGCGCCTAAGGTTAAACCAAGTGCGGAATCACCTGATGGTACGGGTAATTTTATTGTGGCACTTTATGATATTGACGTAACAATGACCGACTTGCCGCGCGTTCCCACATTTACGATAAAAGTTTCGCAATTAGGTTTTGAGCGTTTTACAATAACAGAGAAACAGTAAAAAGCAGTAAAAAATTTAGTGTAAACACTTCCAAAAATAGCCTTGCTGCGCTATACTGCGTAGCTGTGATGATTTGGTGACGCGCTCGCGTTCACTTTCTCTAGTTTTATTGCCGGCATAGCTCAGTTGGTAGAGCACCCGCCTTGTAAGCGGTAGGTCCCCAGTTCGAGTCCGGGTGTCGGCACCATTTTTACTTCCTTTATAATCAAATTTGCTGCTCTGCAAGGCCAGTCACTGCTTGCGTTCGCCTCCCAGAAGCCTGCCATTGGTTTGTGCCAAAAGCGTCAAAAAGTAGGGTTTTGGTCGTTCCCCTAAATGGATTTATTTAGCAGGAAGTATTTTGGGCACAATCTTGCCTTACACTCTGTGTTTGCCAAATTCTGATTGTCTCTTCATGTTGAATCACGCTATATTTCGTCGGCTAACTGCGGCTTTTATATTGTTTTGTTCACTGGGCGGTGCATCTGCCCCTACTTTTGCGCAGCCACAAGCGGCTCCCGCAAGCATCCCAGTATCCAGCAAAGCCGCCACACCGCATGTTAAAGCTGAATTACTTGCGTTAGAAAACGCCGTAATTGCCGGTAAGCCGATTACCGTTGCATTACGCTTTGACATCATTGCGCATTGGCATACCTATTGGAAAAATCCGGGCGATTCTGGCCTGCCCACTAAAATTAAGTGGACCCTGCCGGAGGGCTTCAAAGCGGGGTCAATTGAATGGGCTGCACCTAAAAAGTTGCCCCTTGGCCCGCTCACCAATTTTGGCTATGAAAATTCAGTAATGCACATCGTACGCATTACCACCCCAAACACCTTGCCAGCAACCGGAAACATCACCCTAAAAGCCGCTGCCACTTGGCTGGTGTGCCACGATGTATGCATACCAGAAGACGCGGAACTTGCTATCACTTTGCCTATTGCAGCTATAGCTGGCACACCTACATCATCCGCGCCAAAAAGCGCCAAGGAAACCGCAAATATTGCGTTATTTAACGCTGCATTCGCCGCAATTCCAGCGCCAAACCCCAATTGGAAAACCACCGCGAATATCACTGATAAAACACTGCGTCTGCAATTTGCGCCCGTCACACCACCAGCAATATTGCCGACTGAAATTAGCTTTTATCCTGATTTAGAGGAGTTAATTTTAAACGCAGCGCCACAAAAATTGAGCGCCGCAAACGGTGTGTTCACGCTTGAAATTCCGCTCGCCACTCCCGTTAACACTGATGCCGCCGCTATTACTGGTGTGGTGGTAGCCAATGCAGCGTTTGGCGATAAATCGGCTGCAGCCACAATGGTGATCGATGCACCACTCACACGCACGGGGGCAGCAGCAGCAACAGCGCAACCTGCACCCAATACAACTACGACACCCCTTGCAGCGACCGCGCCTCAAAGCTCAACTGGCACCACTACCCTCACCCTGCTATCTGCTCTATTCTCAGCCTTCTTGGGCGGATTAATTTTAAATTTAATGCCTTGCGTTTTCCCAGTGCTGGGCATCAAAGTAATGGGCTTCTTGCAGCATGCGCAAGCATCTACTAGCTTGTTACGGGCACAGGGCTGGTCATTCTTAGCAGGTGTTTTAGTATCGTTTTGGATACTCGCTGGCATTTTAGTGGCGGTGAGTGCGACCGGCTCGGCGCTGGGCTGGGGGTTTCAATTACAGTCGCCGCTATTTGTATTATTTTTAGCAGCCTTATTTGTTTTGCTGGCGCTTAACTTAGCCGGTGTTTTTGAAATTGGCTTAGGTCTGCAATCGGCGGCGGGCTCAGTAAATGTTGATGCCTCATCGGGTAAAAAACGCAAAATCCTAACAGCCGCATTCGTTTCAGGCGTGCTGGCTACAATCGTCGCCACGCCCTGCACTGCACCCTTTATGGGCGCTGCCTTAGGATTCACCATTGGCGCACCGGCTTATGTCGTGTTTATGGTGCTCACTGCTGTGGCAATCGGTATGGCATTGCCGGTGGTCATGTTGTCATGGTTTCCGCAATGGTTAAAAGCGTTGCCGCGCCCAGGCGTGTGGATGGAAAATCTAAAGCAAGCAATGGCCTTTCCACTGCTTGCTACCGTGGCTTGGCTAGTTTGGGTACTCGGTTCGCAATTAGATAATAATGCGGTACTAGCAACCTTAATGGGTTTGGTGTTGTTAGCAGTGGCGGCTTGGTGCTTTGGCAAATTACAAGCCCGTAAACCGTGGCTTGCCATCATCGTTGCCGCCGTATTTGCGGCGGCAGGTGCCTATATTGCATGGCCAAATGCGGTAGAAAATAAAACCGAAAACACAGCCAAAACCGCAGATTGGGAACCTTACAACAAAGCTAGAATTGACACCCTAATTGCCTCGGGAAGCCCTGTATTTATTGACTTTACCGCCACATGGTGTATTAGCTGCCAAGTCAATAAAAAGATAGCGTTGAACACGGCGGAAGTGGACGCTGCATTTCAAAAGAACAAGGTCGTACGTATCAAAGCCGATTGGACCAAACGTGATCCCGAAATTACGGCGGCATTAGCAAGCTTTGGTCGCAATGGTGTACCGCTCTATGTTTATTATCCTAAAGGGGCAAATAGTAAACCAGTAATTTTGCCGGAGGTATTAACACCCAGCATTGTGCTTGATGCGCTTAAACCTTAGCCCTTAAGAACTGATACGCGCTACTGCTTAGGTGCAGCTACAGGTGCATCATTTACAGTGCCCACGGTATTAGTCCAAGGTCCTAACTGGCGGCGAAAAGCATCGCTGATTGCTCTGGTTTCATTGCTGTCATTCAAAATATAGGGAGTGACTAGCATTACTAGCTCGGTGCGGGCTTTGGTATCGGTATTTTTGCCGAATAATCGCCCAAGCAGCGGAATATCTTTGGCAAAAGGCACGCCACTGTTGGTTCTAGCGGTATCTTCTGCAATCAAGCCGCCCATGACATAGGTTTCACCATGACGCAACGTCATTTTCGTTTCAATATTTTTCGTTGAAAATACCGGCGAATTGCCCACACCACTATCGTTAGTAGAAACGCTGCTGACTTCTTGGTTGATCTCTAAATCAACCTGATCTGACGAATGAATTACCGGCTTTACAGAAACAAGCACACCCGTATTACGATACTGAACCGTTTGATTTTGAATCAGCGCATTCGTGCCATTGGTATTGTTGGTGGTGAGCTGGCTAGTTACCACTGGTACTTCCTTACCCGACCTAAACTTACCCGTTTCACCATTGCGGGCAAAAATGCGCGGACTGGAAACTACCGTTGCCCGATTATCGGTGGCGAGCGCACTCAGAAGCGCCCGCGAACCACCATAACCGTCTAATTGGTTAAATACAAATCCTGCGAAGCTATTACCTGATAATTGGGTTTTTTGATTAATTTGGCCCTTGTCGTTGGCTGCATTAAAAAACCAATCCACGCCGGTTTTTAGCGAATCATCCAAGTTCACTTCTGCCACAGTAACTTCAATCATCACTTGACGGGTCACTTGATCTAATTCCCGCACTATTCGAATAATGTCCCCGTAATCTTCACCAGTGGATTGAAACAACAAGGTATTGCTAGACTTATCAACCGTCACCCCATCACTGCGTGTTGGTGTAGTAGAAGTTGTCGCAGTTGCAGCAGTAGGCGCTGCAGCACCAGATGCCGCAGGCAAGCGTGAACCACTAAGCAACTGCGACAGTGTTTCAGCCAAGCGGCTGGCATCGGTATTTTTTACCTGATAACTAAAATACTTGCGCCCAACTGACTTTTCGGCAGGCTTATCTAGTGTTTTGGCCCACTCAACAATATGGTTAGTAACGTCTTTTGATTGGGCAAATACCACAATGGTATTAACACCAGAAATAGGCAGTAAGGTAATAGGATATTGCACCGAATTGGCATTTGCCGGACCAACTGCATAACCTTCAGCGATCAAAATTTCGGTAAGTTTTTTTGCAAGTTCTTCAGCCGACCATATTTGCGGAGAAATTCGCACTGAGCTGCGGCCTTTCATTTGCGGCTGATCCAGCATTTGGATAATTTCTAGTGCAGCAGCCACATCATCGCTAACACCAGCTAATAAAAGCGTAGGCCGCGTTGCATCTTGGGTCACCTTCACTTTATCAGGAATTAACGCCGTTAAATACTGGGTAATTTCTCGTGGATTAACAACTTGCAGTTCCACTATTTGGAACACGGGACGCAATGGCATTGGCGTATCAGGCAAAGAACGACCACGTCTAATTTCGGGCAATACCCCAGTGGCTGATGTTTCTTTGACGATACGTGTTAATCCACCAAAATCAAGCACCGCAATACCATAGCTTTTTAGCAGCAAGCGTACGGAATTTTCCGCGTTCGTTGCCGTCATCGGTTTGCCACTGCGTAATGTCACCAGCTCTTTGCTAGCCATCACGACCGGATCAATATTGATATTACGCTTAAGCATATTGGCGTATACCGTTTGAATAAATGCCGGCAGCGGCAAGTTTTCAAAATTAAACGTGACATCAACTGCTTCATTAACAGCTATCGGCGTCGGTGCGACTGCTTGCAAATTTTTGGGTACAAATTCATTAGGTAACGCCGGGGTTGGCAAAACCTGCAAGCCAGCTCGCGCTGCTGCGGCTAAAGCGTCCGCGGCAGCGCCATCCGCTTTATTAGCGGTGGGAGATGGGCGCGATGGCGTTACTAAGGGCTCCGGAATAATGCCAACTGTCTGCGTGCAGCCGCTCAAAACGGCCAAGCCGCAAACTGCCGCTAGCGCATTCGCACTGGCACGCGTGGTGTTCCCTGAAATCGCCACGCGTTGCAGCTTTTTAGGTAGATGGGCTTGAATAAGAGTTTTTAGAGCCATTGATTTTTACCACCGAAAAAAACATATTAGGGGACACTGCAACTAAAATACCGCGACGCAATGGTAATTACCAAACAATCGGAACTACCTGTTCTGGCAAGGGTAAAAACCGTTTTTTACCCTCAATATAAACGCATATTCCGGTCGCACGTATTTCTGCAATCTTGGTGCCGTCCGGTAGGACGTCACCCGGTTTTAAGGTTAATAGGCGGTCAGGACCTTGCAACACCAGCACTTGTCGCAAACCGCCGCTATTAACAACGCCAGTCAAGCGCCATGTGCTATAGGTTAAATCTGGTGCCGAGGGTGCGAATTGCCCTCCCCATAAATTGCTTGCCGCCAAGGTCGCGGATTGCGTTGCAAAATTAGGGGCAGGTGCCGCACGCGGTATTAACCACTCTTCTCCAGCGTTTAGTATCGGTTTAGCCGTAGGCGCTTCCGGCGCGAAGTAGATCATACCCGCTGCGACAATACCCACAAGCCAGAGCCAGCCGCGCACAATCGTGGCAAGTTTCATTTCGCCCCCGCTGTCGTCTGATTGATTCTGGGCAACGGCGGCGGCGGCGGCAACACGTCCTTAGGCACTTTAGCGCGTAATACATACGCAATAAGATCTACTTCAACCAAAGGAGCGGGTAAGCCACGCACTGAAATGGCGTCCACCACGAAACTCGGCTTGCGCTCAGCGCGATCACGCGCGAGCTTTTCTAACCAGGCATAAAATTCACTCTGCTTAAACTCAAATTGGGTTTTGGCACGCACTATCATCACCTCTTGCGCACCAGCCGCAGGTTTATTTTCAATCACATTTGCTACCGTCAGCAAACGCGGCGTGATCCGCACCTGCGCCAAGCTTTTTGCTATTTGGTCATTCACCAAGGCCTGCGCTAGACCCGAACTTTCCTCACGCCATAATAGCCCCTGCGCGTCGATCACAGCCTCTTTAGCTACCAATGCCCGTGCTGCCCAGTCGCCTTCTTTGGCAACGGATTCTGCACGCAGCCGCAAACTTTGAGCGGCTTTAAGCTGGATTCCTGCCACTTTCACCGCATCTTGCAACAAGAGCACACCGTACAACCATAATCCACCCAATAGCAAATACACACCCAAACGCAGATGGAATTTATCTTTCAATTCCTCGCGTGCCAACGCCAACGCACCGGTGCGCCTATCCGCATTGGGAGCAATAGCGAGTGCTGGCGATATGGAGGGGTTTAGAACGGACATAAATGTAATTGCTTATAAAAAATGGCGCTAGTTATTTTCTGCTGTTATTTTCTTATTGCAGTAGGCGATGCGGGCATAGCCGTAACTGCGCTACTGGATGCAGCCGGTGCTACCGTCGTAGCCGTAGTTGTAGCCGCAGCCAGCTTTGCTGGCGCAATATTGCTTAAGGGTATGACGTTCGCATTGATTATCCAGCGATTTGATTCAACTGTAATTTGCACATTTTTAAGCCTATCGCCAAATTCGATAGCTTTAATCACCGAAGTGGTTGAGGGAGGCGCTGTCACGGCAACAACTAAACGCAATTTAGCATCACGCACTTCAAATTCTTGAATTTGAAACGTCCCATTTTTTGCGGTTTCGTTAAAGCGCTCGGCGATTTCGGCGAGTATCGTTGACACGTCAGGTGCCATAAATAATCCATGCAAAGTTGCAGCTTGGCTCGCTTGCTCCAGCGCTAAATTGCGTGCTTCTAACAAGCCAGACACCTGCCGTTGCGCGGCTGTGGCACGCACCGTTTCCGCATCTGCCGCACGCCGCAGCGTCCACCAGCTATTGCCTGCCCAAATCGTTGGCACGACCAATAGGAAAGCGGCTACCGCTACCCCAAGCGCCTCAGAAGTTGATAAACCACTACTAGCACCTTCAGCGCTTTGTGCCAGCCCAAAACCATTGGGCTTGGTTCGCCACATCGGCTTAGAGATTGCTGGCAATCTATCTACCCGATTGGCACTATCAAAACCGGCGCTCCGCTGAAAATTTTGCCATTGCGCATCATCAGGCGGCGCTGGCCACCAGCGACTGTGCCGCAAAATACCGCGTTCCCACACCTGCGCCTCAAGTCCGTCCACATCATCGCCCAACAACCGTAAACCGTTGTCAATGCCCATCTGTAGGGCATTTTCAGGAATCACCTTCGGTATCTGCTGTGTTTCAAGCAGGTTTATACCTTGCGCGGTTTGCGCTATTTCTACGCTATCTCGATCCCATGCGGTGATGCACGCACAGGGGGTGCCGCCATCTACAGGAATCATCACCTCTGCATAATAATCTGATGTGGCAAATGGCATCCAACTAAGCGTTTCTAGGCGTAACGCTTCAGGAATTTTTTTCTCTGGTACCCCGTTTAAGGCAATGAATTTTAGCCTGAGCAAGCTTCGGTTTACGATCCAATAGGTATTTCGCGCATTGCGACCGCCTTCGCTGGGCGCAACAACACCTGACTTGCCATGTCGATAGTGTTTGAGAATATCAAAATTTACCGCACCGAAAAAATTCATCTATTAAAAATCATAAAATTGCTGCAAATCATCGACACCATACCCCTGCTTGACTATATTCCAGTACGCACTAAATCAATGGGAAATTCACGGGGCCTGTCGATCTCACTAGGTTTGACCGCAATGCCACCGGGGAGTTGCAACGGCGAATCAAGGGATCGCTTCTGACGGTAACAATCGACTGTTCGCGCTGGTCGCGTACCGCTAGAACGCTCTAACTTCAAGTTACATTTTAACAGGAACGGTAGCGTAGCCCGGTCAAACTGCAAAAGCCAGTCACGCGAGGGGAAAAGGGCTAGGGTATCCAAGTCGGTCTGGGCGCGCAAAAAAGGCAGCAAATTATCCGGTTGGGCAATTTCGCCTCTCGATCTCGCCAGCAAAAAGGCATCAATACTCTTAGGTTCAAAGGCTTCGATAGCCGCAATTACCCGACGTGGTGCGGCATTTGGATTGATACCGCGCTGGAAACTTGCCGTTATTTCGGCCAAAAATGCTTCCTTAACGCCCGGCTTTTTATCAAGTTCCGTCATTAAATCGCGCCAAGCGGGAATTTGGCCTAGCTCCGCGATGGTAATTAATACTGTGTTTGCTGGGGCTTGTAGACCACGTTCGCGGTATTGTGCCGCCTCTGCACCATGGAGGCGTTTAAGATCATCATCATCGATGTAATCGTATAAGGAATCGACTAGCGCGTCATGCTGATTTGCGGGGATATTCCAGACACTCAAAAAGCGCCGCAATACCGGCTCAGGGCAATAATTAATGCTAATGAGTCCGCGCAGATCCTGCACTGATACTTTGGAATCACTATCTAGCGCGAAAAATGAGCCATCCAAAGGCAAGCGGCGACGGTTAAACTGCGCCTCCCGCACCACTATATCGGTAGCCCCTTGCTCCAACCCTCGTGCAGTGACTACATTCACGTTCGCTGCATAGGCAAGTTTGGCGCGGAACGATGCAAAATCAATTTCAGCAGCCACCGCATCCACTTCTATTTGCGCTGCATCACGAATTTGCGCTACTCGCTGCGCAAAGTAACCAGCCATAATAGCAATAGCTACTAATGCAAAAAGCGTAGCCAGCAATACGAAACCGGACTGGTTTTGTTTACACGCTACCGATAGCTGGCGTGAATTAAAATTTGCATGTGAATTGCTCATGGCGCAGTATAGCTTAGCGATGCAAGGACTGAAACTGCCTAAATTTGGGCTATCATCATATTTCCAATGCGCAAATTTTCACTGTCAATTCCTTCAAGCCATCATTTTTCCGTTGATTTACAGCGAGGTAGGCTGTCGCCTGTGGGTTTTACACACAGTTTCAAGCATCACCAGTCCGGCTTCACGCTGATTGAAACACTAGCCACACTCACCATTTTCGCGATTGTGATGGCGCTGCTTAGCACCTCATTATTTCAAGTAGCGCGCTTAGCCGAGTTGAATGAACAACAAACGACGCAAAGTCGTGACGACTTGATTCGAGTAGCATGGCTCAAATCTACTATTAATGCTGGTGTCACTGATTGGGTAGGTGGGAAACATCTATTTCAGGGTAGTGCGCGCCATGTTTCAGGGCTTACCACCCGCCCGCTGGCTACCCAATACGCTGGTCGCACCGCATTTGAATGGCGGCTGGTTTACAACACGGCCAATGGGATGACTGAACTGCGTTATCGCGAAACTGCCATAACGGCACCCGCTTGGCAAGATAATCCGGCATCCACTGATATATTGATTCACACTTGGCTAGGTAACCGAGGACGCTTTACTTTTCTGCAAGAAACCGGTGAGTTTAACGAAGTATGGTTAGCCAATATTAATCCCAAACCGGGTGTATCCGCGCTACCCGTTGGGGTAATGCTAGAGTTCGGGGAAACAGCTCAAACCGCCTTCGCCACTGTCGGTGATCGCAGCCCACCAATTCTGCGTGCAAAGGATATTTAGCCCATGCCACGCCTTCAACAATGGCTTCCCATCGCTTTTCTTGCCCTATTAGTAGCATTAACCTTCTGGCTCAATCAAGTGGTGCAAAATAGTCCTGCCGCGCGCAATTCTGCCAATACTAAACACGAACCTAAAATTGTGATCAATAATTTTTCGGCACGAAGTTTGAGTGCCACTGGCGAAGTACAATATGTACTTAAGGCAAAGCAAATGCAGCACTTTGATGATGATAGTTCTTCGCAATTAACGGATGTAAAACTTGTTGCCCAAATGCCCAATAGGCCGCAGCTAACCGCCACAGCCGCAACGGCAAGTATCCTAGATTCGGGCAGTGAAATTACGCTAAAAGGCGACGTTTTACTACTCACGCAGGCGAGCGCAAAATTACCGGCACTGAGAATTAGCACGCCGAAACTGACGATTTTGCCAGATGAAAATATCGCTAAGAGCGTAGACGGTGCCGTGTTTGAAGGTGCAAAACAGCGTACTACAATGTCAGCATTCACGTTAAACAACGAAAAACGCACTTTTGAAATGAGAAATATGCGTGTTGTCATGGAGCCTAGAAATAAATGAATCGAATAAACTTAATACCTACAAACCTGCGCAAATTTTGCGCCGCAACATTTGCCGCAGTTGCGGTAATTGCCGTACCGCAATTGGCATTTGCTGAAAAAGCCGACCTGACCAAAGAACTTATTGCCCTTGGACAACTGGGGACGGTAGTTGATGGCGATAGTCCAGGAGACGGTGAAACCAATATTTTTGAAGGCAATGTTGATATTGAGCAAGGCACATTAAAAATTACCGCCCATAAGCTCCTGCTCAAGAACCTTAAAAATGGTTATCGCTTTGGCGAGGCATTAGGCAAAATAAACACGCCGGTTAAATTCCGCCAAAAACGTGAGGGCAAGGATTCATATGTAGATGGCACCGCCGAACGCGTTGTCTATGACGAGCAAAAAGAAACGATTCAAATGTTTGGCAACGTAAGGGTAAAACTAGGCGAAGATGAATTCAATGGTCAATACGTTACTTACAATATGACCACTGATAAATTTATCTTGGATGGGGCACCTTCCCCAAATGCTGCAAACGCAGGGAATGTAACAAAGGGCACCGTTGCTAATGACGGCAGAATCCGTGTGGTGCTAAAACCGCGTCTACCAACAAGTTCCGCTGACGTTGCGAACAAGCCCACAGCAGACGTGGCAACACCGAAAAAATAACGTGGACGACTCAATCATTCAAACCCAGCCCAGCGCGACAATAGACGGTCAAACGAGTGCACCGCCTTGCGTACTGCGCGCGGATAATTTGCGCAAGCAGTACCGCAAACGTGTGGTGGTCAAAGATGTTTCGCTTTCGGTCACCAGTGGCGAAGTAGTCGGCTTGCTCGGCCCCAACGGCGCGGGCAAAACCACCTGCTTCTACATGATCGTCGGCTTGGTGCCTGCTGATGGTGGCAGCATCAAAATGGATAGCCGCGAAATTACTAAGCTGCCGATTTTTCAGCGCGCGCGTTTGGGCTTATCGTATCTACCGCAGGAAGCCTCGATTTTTCGTAAACTTTCGGTGTGTGAAAATATCCGCGCCGTGTTAGAGCTGCGCGACTTATCCGCAGAAGAAATTGATTCAAAGTTAGAAGCATTGCTCGAAGAACTGCATATTAGCCATCTGCGCAATAGCGCTGCCATTAGTTTATCCGGTGGTGAACGGCGACGTGTTGAAATTGCTCGGGCATTGGCTGTAGACCCCCGATTTATATTGCTTGACGAGCCTTTTGCAGGCGTTGATCCAATCGCGGTTATTGATATTCAGCAGATAATTAAATTTCTAAAAAATCGCGGTATTGGGGTATTAATCACTGATCATAATGTGCGTGAAACTCTGGGCATTTGTGATCATGCTTATATTATTAATCAGGGGGAAGTACTCGCATTTGGAAAGCCTGCCGAAATCATTGATAATGAAACGGTACGTAAAGTATATTTGGGTGAAAATTTTAGGCTCTAAATTTTGCGTTCCTTGGGTAGCAAAGGCAATAACTGATTTTAATGAAACAAGCCCTTCAGCTAAAACTTTCTCAGCATCTTACGCTGACACCGCAATTACAACAGTCCATAAAACTGTTGCAGCTATCTACGCTTGAGCTGAATCAGGAAGTAGAACGCTATCTGCTGGAAAACCCTTTACTGGAACGCGACGAAACCGATGGCTTTGAACCTGCCGGCGCGGGCGACATAGTCAATACATCTTCGTCGCTGAGCGATTTTAGCAATGATATAAATACCAGCTCAGACAGCGCCGAATTCAATTACGATGCGCCCCCTAATCCCGACAATAGTTCCACCGCATCAGAGTCAACAGCTGAATTTGCAGAAGATGGAAGTGGTGGCGATTTTTCCACCTCTGGTTTTGACGATGGCGGCATGCAAACCCGCACCAATAAAGACCCCGGAGACGATGACGGCGAGCGCACCCAAATTGCGGCTGCAGAAATATCGTTAGCTGATCATTTAATTCAGCAATTGCAATTGATGCAGCTTAGCGATTATGACCGTAAACTCGCTATCTATATCGTTGCGCATTTGGAAGCAGATGGCTATTTACACCAGCCTTTAGAAGAACTGGAAGCCGCTCTTGAAGGCGTCGTGCCGCTTGAAGAAGGTGATCTAATGGTGGCGCTGCGCTTAGTGCAATGCCTTGACCCAATTGGGGTCGGCGCACGTAATCTAAGTGAGTGCCTACAACTGCAGTTACGCGCGCGGGTGAATGCTAATACTACTAAAGCCGAACTAGCTATTATTGCTATTGCAAAAGAGCTTGTAGGCCACCATCTGCAATTATTAGCAGCGCGTGATTTTGTAAAACTTAAGCGTGCATTGGGCTGTGTTGACGCAGAATTGAAACTTGCGCAGGAATTAGTGGTCTCACTAGAACCTAAGCCAGGTCGCTATTTTGATAGCGGTGATGTTCGTTATGTGATGCCCGATGTGGTGGTGAGTAAGCGCGGCGGCAAGTGGAAGGCGATGTTAAACCAAGATGCTATGCCGAAGCTGCGGGTGAATCGATTGTATGCAAACTTGCTGCAATCAACCGCAGATGGCAGTGGCAAAAATTTATCAGGACAACTGCAGGAAGCACGATGGCTAGTAAAAAATATTGCGCAACGCTACGACACGATCTTACGCGTAACCCAAGCAATTGTGGATCGGCAGCGGCATTTTTTTGAACACGGTGAAGTGGCGATGCGGCCCTTAGTGTTACGTGAAATTGCCGATGAAGTAGAACTACATGAGTCGACAATTTCGCGCGTTACCACGCAAAAATACATGATGACGCCAAGAGGTATTTTTGAGTTAAAGTATTTCTTTGGTTCCAGTGTAGCGACAGATTCTGGCGGCACCTGTTCCGCCACGGCAATTCGTGCTTTGATTAAACAGTTTGTAGATGCAGAAAATTGTCGTAAACCACTGTCTGACAACACAATTTCAGATATGCTGAATAAACAAGGAATTGTTGTTGCGCGGCGCACCATTGCGAAGTATCGCGAGGGCTTACAGATTCAACCAGCAAGTATGCGCAAAACGATGTAGATTACAGTTGAGCTTTAGTAAACCGTGGTAAGTATGGATTTAAGTTTTAATTATGTGTGTTTGAAATTGTGTTGTAGTTGTGTTTGTAGTTAGGTTTGTTTGTAAGGTTTTTTTGTAGGGTTTATATGGCTGAAATAATTCGGCGCATGAGCCAGCGCTAATAACTTGGAGGCATCACAAATGAATTTGCATATGACAGGTCACCATGTAGAAATTACCCCCTCCCTTCGTGAGTACGCTAATACCAAAATGCTGCGCGTAAAGCGTCATTTTGAACATGTGATTGACGTAAATATTATCCTCACCGTCGAAAAACTGCGACAAAAAGCGGAAATTAGTGTGCACCTGTCAGGCAAGGACATTTACGTCGAATCAACGGAAGAAGACATGTACGCCGCTATTGATTCCATGATTGATAAGCTGGATCGACAAGTCATGAAACACAAAGAAAAATCGAAAAGTAAACACCAAGTAGATGCGGTAAAACGCATGGTTGAGCAATAACACGTAAAAGAACGGTCAACTGGCGGGGCTTTGTTAGTAGTGCGATAATGCGCAACACTTAAACATGAATGCGCAAAGTTTAAGGAAGCACCTTCAGAGCACTTCCAGTTTTCCGCTGTTTAATTTACGCCACCTCTCATGACAACGCTCGCATCATTACTACAGCCTAATCAAGTTATTCTCGACACTCCTGTCGAAAACAAAATCGCGTTGTTTGAAATTTTAGGCGATCACTTCGCCCAGTCAACAGGTTTAAGTAAAGCCAATATCACCGCAAGCTTTATCGCCCGTGAAAAAGTGATTTCTACCGCCCTCGGCTGCGGCGTGGCGATTCCACATGGCCGCATTAAAAATTTGCGCGATACTCAAGGCGTTTTTTTGCGTGCTAAAACAGGGGTGGCTTTTGATGCACCAGATGGTGAAAACGTACATCTGTTTTTTGCCATGCTCGTGCCCGAGCACGCGACGGAAACTCACTTAAACTTACTATCTGAACTTGCGCAAATGTTTAGCGACGAAGATTTTCGCACCCAACTTATGCAAGTCAGCGATGCCACACTTGCGCATCAACTTCTAAAAAACTGGTCTCCCTATGCCGCATCTGAGCATTCAAGCGCTATTTGAGGCGCGTCGCGAAAAACTCCAACTCACCTTCGTTGCGGGTCACGCGGGTGCGGATCGTACCTTAACGCAAGACGCGCTAAACCGCGCTGGTGTTGGCTTGGTGGGACATTTAAATCTGATTCACCCGCTACATATTCAAGCCTTGGGAGCGAGCGATCTCGCTTATTTAGCGCAGCAATCAGAAGCCACCCTTACCCAAAGTGTTGAGCAACTCTGCACCGGCGAAACGCTGGCGGTGTTTGTGTGCGACGCCCTTGAAGCGCCACCTTTTTTAGTGGCAGCCTGTAATAAATTTTCAACCCCGCTTTTTACTTCACAAAAGGCAAGCCGTAGTTTTGTAAATTTATTGCGCCCATTTTTGCAGCGTGAATTGTCGGAAATTAGTACAGTACACGGCGTGTTTCTGGACGTGCTGGGCTTTGGTACGCTCATTATGGGTGAATCATCGATCGGCAAAAGTGAATTAGCGCTTGAGCTGATTTCACGCGGCGCAGGATTGGTGGCCGATGATTCGATAGAGCTATTTCAAATTGGCCCAGAAACCATTCAGGGACGTTGCCCGCCACTGCTACGCGATTTTTTAGAAGTACGCGGCCTAGGCTTTTTAAACATCAATACTATATTTGGTGAAACCGCCGTTCGCCCTCGTAAAACCTTACGTCTCATTGTGCACCTAGAGCGCCCGACCAAAGCTTATTTTGAAGGCCTCGATAGGGTTTCACCTTCTGCAGGCACACAAACTATTTTAGGCGTTGAAATCCCTACCGTCACCTTAGCCGTGGTGGCGGGGCGCAACTTAGCGGTGTTGGTTGAAGCAGCGGTACGCAATTATATTTTGCAAACACGCGGCTACGATTCCAATCAGGAATTTTTAAAACGCCACGAATTAGCAATGCGCCTAGCAACCGAGGCCGAAGCAGCGGCGGAGCCTGAGGTCACCGTAAAGCCACATAAATTTGAGCAAACGGGAGTGTTTAATGCTTTCGGCAATAGTTAGAACATCGTGCAACTCGTTTTAGTTAGCGGCCTTTCTGGCTCCGGTAAAAGCATTGCGTTGAAGGCGCTGGAAGATGCTGGCTATTTTGCGGTGGATAATTTGCCCGCAACATTAATTAGCGCATTGCTCGAATCTTTGGCAAACTGTGGCGAGGGACAAAAAATAGCGATAAGCGTTGACGTGCGTAGCGCTGCCACTATCGCGCAGCTTCCAGCAACAATCGAAAAATTGGCGGCAGAGGGTGTGGACTGTCGTTTAATGTTCCTTGACGCCAACGATGAAGCCCTCACAAGGCGCTTTTCAGAGACCAGACGCCCTCACCCCTTGGCCGATAAATTTAACGGCATGGCGGCCTGCATAGCCGAAGAACGTCAGTTGTTGGCTGATATCGCCGCATTAAGCCATCGTATCGATACCTCCGACGTCCGCCCAAACACACTGCGTGGTTGGGTAAAGGATTGGCTAGCGCTTGATCGCAGCCGCATTACTTTGGCATTTTTGTCTTTCGGCTTTAAGCACGGCATTGCTTTTGATGCTGATTTTGTTTTTGATGTGCGCTTCTTGCCCAACCCGTTCTACGATCCAGCGTTAAAAAATCAAACGGGACAAGACCAAGCCGTAAAAACTTTTTTTGAAAATGACTTAAACGTCGCCCATTTAATTGACGACATTGGCAGCTTCATCATGCGTTGGTTGCCGCAGTTTGTACGGGATAATCGTAGCGCCATCAACGTTGCCATTGGCTGCACCGGTGGACAGCATCGCTCTGTCTATATTGCGGAACAACTAGCGGAACGCTTTGGCACCCAACAGCAAGTGCTGGTTCGGCATCGCGATTTAGCGCAGTAGTATCAATCACTAGGTTTTAAGTTCCAATTTTCAGACATCTACAAGCAGCAAAGTCTAAAAACTATTAGATATGCACTGTAATTTATCATGCTAAAAATCCTTAAAGAAGCCGTTGCCGCCCATAACGAGCCACCGCAGATTGAAATCCCACTGTTTACCTTAGGCTCAATATTGTTTCCAGAAGGCCGTATGAATCTGCGCGTCTTTGAGCAGCGGTATATGGATATGGCTAAATCATGCATGAAAAATGCCGCGCCATTCGGTGTGGTGTTGATTGCTAATGGTGAAGAAGTAAATAGCAAATCTGGTATCACCACCACGCCGGTCAACGTGGGCACACTCGCTACCATTACCGACTGGGACATGCAACAACTTGGCGTACTGCAATTAACGGTTCAGGGTAGTAATCGCTTCAGAATCATTGAGCACCGCACCTTGGAAAACGGCCTGCTTGTGGGCACAGTGAGCCTAATTGACCACGATGCAAATCAGGAAAACGCTGCCTTAAATGCGTGCGCAAATTTATTGCAAAAAATCCTCTCACAACTCGGACAAACTTCAGGCCCGCACAAATTTCAAGACGCGATGTGGGTAAGCTGTCGCTTAACTGAGATGCTACCGCTCAATATGGTTGTAAAGCAGAAAATGCTAGAACTAACCGATGCGGGTATACGTTTAGATATTTTGCATAAATTTTTAATCGATCAAGGGTTAATAGCTGCGCATTAAGTCGTGCATTTTCAACTTACGGTAGCTTGATGGTACAGTTGTGTGTGGATTCTCGGAGATCAACTAATGGAAATTCAACTAGAAACAATTGAAGTTGCGGCGCTAGCGTTACCACTTGGCGAGCGTGCGGCACTGGCGCAACGCCTGCTTGAAAGCCTTGATGAAGACGCAGAAATTGAAGCTGCGTGGGACATTGAAATTGAGCGCCGTGTAATGGCTATAGAGCGTGGCGACATGGCTACCGTGCCATTGGCGGAGGTAGCAGACAGACTTCGTGCAGAGCTTGTGTGAAACTCACGCTTTCAGCACTTGCAGCCGAGGAAGCTGAGGGGATTGCCTATTTTTACCGCACTAGGAGTGACGCTAAGCTGGGTTTAGCGTTTATCACGGAGCTAGAGGCAACGGCTGAGCTAATCGCTCAAAATCCCTTAATTGGCAGAAAATCAAAAGCCGGTACTCGATGGTTCGCACTGCGCCGCTTCCCCTACAAACTTGTCTACCTTGCCAAGGTTGATGAGATTATATTGGTTGCAATTGCCCATGAGCGCCGTAAACCAAACTACTGGCGAAAAACTATAGCGCACGCCTAAGCGACACCATTTTGAAACCACTCCTTCAACTAAACCATCTACGCCATTACGCCGTAAACAATACCTTGTTTACGCCCACGACATTAGCCAAAGCCATCGTGCGCTTAGGCTTTGTACAGGCTGACCCAATTCGCGCGCCAGCGCGGGCGCAAGATTTAACCTTGCGGCATCGGGTTAAAAATTATTGTGCTGGCGATTTAGAAACGCGCTACCCAAAACTAAATATTGAAGAAGATTTTTTCGTCAATTACGGATTTGTGCCGCGCGAGATTCATGCGCTAATGCACCCACGCGAGTTAAATCGGCCAAAACATATCTGGAACACGACCACGAAAAAACGAGCGGACGATATGCTGGCGTTTGTACACGAACGCGGTGTCGTGCATCCGCGTGAAGCGGAGGCGCATTTTGCGCACGGCGCAGCCACCAATTATTGGGGTGGCAGTTCAAATGTAACCACCAAATTACTTGATGGCATGCATTATCGCGGCATAGTGCGCATTGCCAAACGTGAAAACGGTATTCGACTGTATGCGCCGAGCCATATGCATAACCCGAAATCAACCATAGCTGAAGCCGATGCGGCACTGGATAAGCTCATTGATGTGGTGGTTCAAAAATATGCGCCCTTACCTGCTGGCAGTATTGGTGGGTTGCTGAGCCGCATAGAATATGGCGCTCCACAGTGGCGCGGCAATTTAAAGGCTGCCATTGCACGGGCTAAATTGCGGCTTAATCACAGCACTATTGACGGTGTTACATGGTACTGGCCAGCACCAGTAACGCCTAAAAAAATCATAGCTTTCGGCCAACAAACAGACGACACGGTGCGCTTTTTAGCACCCTTCGATCCTATTGTGTGGGACCGAAAGCGCTTTGAACTACTCTGGGGCTGGGCCTATCGATTTGAAGCCTATACCCCGGCTGCAAAGCGCAAATTAGGCTACTACGCTCTACCGTTACTGTGGCGCGATACGGTAATTGGCTGGGCGAATATCAGTGTAGTTAATGGTGCTATGCAGACTGAATTCGGCTATGTTTCTGGTAATGCGCCGAAGGAGCGCGCATTTAAAAACGCATTGAAAGCAGAATGCGCTGCTATGCAGACATTTTTAAGACTTGCTTAAACACGAGCTTTAAGAACGAGCTTACGCAACGAGCTTAAAAAACAAGCTTAAGCAATATTCGCTTCACCGGCGCTGGCAATGCAGCGTCTTCAATTTCGCTTAAATTTAACCACTTAGTTTTGCTTTGCTCAACCCGTAGCAATGTGTTTTTCTGTTTACTTACATCTACTAAATAGGGGGTGATGCTTAAGGTGAAATGCGTAAAGCCATGCTCTTCTACAACGAGCTTTTTACCTTTAATTTCACTTAAATTGTATTTTGAAGCAGCCGTAAAATAGGGCGTTTCCAGTGTATTTTGGGCAACAAATTCCGCCCCCAAATCAGGCAAACTCCAAAGCCCACCCCAAATACCTGCGGGTGGCCGTTGCTCGATGAGCACCTTGTCACCATCGCGCAAAATAAGCAACGTGGTTTCTTTATGGGGCACTAGTTTTTTCTTAACTCTGGTGGGCAAGGTAGCAGTTAAGCCATCGCGATTGGCAACACAGGTTTCTGCAAGCGGGCAAAGCAAACATTTAGGCGCGTTACGGCTGCACAAACTGGCGCCTAAATCCATCAAGCCTTGGGTGTAGCGCTCAATGTCTTTCTTCGGCAATTGCGCTTCAGCAAGCGCCCAAAGCGCCGTTTCAATCGGCTTTTTACTTGGGTCGCCCTCAATACCAAAGTGCCGAGTGAATACGCGCTTTACATTGCCATCTAACATTGGCGTAGGTTGCGCAAAGCAAAATGCGCTTATAGCACCCGCTGTAGAACGGCCAATGCCGGGTAGCGCCACGATGTGTTCAAACTTAGATGGAAACACGCCGCCATGATCGCGCACCACAATTTGCGCGGCTTTGTGCAAATTTCGTGCGCGCGCGTAATAACCAAGGCCTGCCCACAATTGCATCACTGTATCGCTACTGGCAGCAGCTAACTCGACAATATTTGGGCAGGTATTTAAAAACCGCTGGTAGTAACCAATTACGGCTGTTACCTGCGTTTGCTGCAGCATGATTTCGGATAGCCAGACTCGATAGGGGTCTTGGGTGCGTTGCCACGGCAAATCATGCCGGCCACTAATTTTTTGCCAATTGATGATGCGCGTTGAAAATTTTTCCATAATCGCTAGTTTACCGCTTGCATTGTGCCGCCGCTTTGGCGCATATTGATTACATCTGCATTTTTATCTATTTTTATGACTCGCACCCTACGAATTGGCTTATCTGCCCGCCTGCTGCATCCGGACGATAAGCGCGAATTTTTGCCAACCAAATCGCTGCATTATGTGGAGGAATGTGTAGCGCATTGGGTAATGTCTGCCAATGTATTGGCGCTGATGATTCCAGCTATTTCGTCTGCCACACCGCACGGGCCTGACAAAATATCAATTCATGACTATGTCGATTTATTTGATGGCTTGGTTTTGCAAGGGGGTGCTGATGTAGCACCAGAAACCTATGGTGAAACCGCACTAAAACCCGAGTGGGCTGGTGATAAGGTACGCGATACTTATGAACTTGAATTGGTACATGCCTTCATCGCGGCTGGTAAACCGGTACTGGGAGTTTGTCGCGGCATGCAGATTATTAATGTGGCAATGGGTGGTACCTTATACCAAGATATTCCCACGCAAGTAGCGGGCTCAGTGAATCACCGTTGTGAAGTATCTTATGAGAATAAATTTCATGGTGTCACTATTGTGCCAAACACCCGGCTAGCCACCTTACTTGGCGCGGCAACGGGCGTGATAAACACCATTCATCATCAGGCAGTAAATAAACTCGGCAATAATTTGCGAGTGGAAGCGTTTGCCGAAGATGGAAAAATAATTGAAGCTATTCGCGGTACTGGCGAAAGCTATATTTTTGGCATGCAATGGCATCCAGAGTTTATGTGCCCGCAAATGGAAAATTTGCTAAACTGCAGACCGATTTTGGATGATTTTTTAGCTGCTGTAAGGGCAAAACTAAGCCCTTGATCTGGTTAACGACATCTAAAAGTTAAGCATTTACTTTAGGCTATTTAAAAGCTGAGCCTGATTATTGCCATTCACCAATCCTATCAAAGCCATAATACCAATCAATTTGCATAATAATATTATTAGCCTAGAATAGGCATTGTAAAAAGTTGGAGCTGTCCATGTTTTACGCGCGCAAACATACACATACCTAGGAGAAACACCATGAAATTGCAAGGTACAAAAACCCACCAGAATTTGAAAGATGCTTTTGCAGGCGAATCACAAGCAAACCGTCGCTATTTATATTTCGCAAACAAAGCCGACGTTGAAGGCCAGAACGATGTAGCAGCCTTGTTCCGTTCTACCGCCGAAGGCGAAACTGGCCATGCACACGGCCACCTAGACTACCTAGCCGTAGTGGGTGACCCTGCAACTGGTTTGCCAATTGGCTCATCTGAGCAAAACCTGAAATCTGCCGTAGCTGGCGAAACCCATGAGTACACAGACATGTACCCAGGCATGGCAAAAGCTGCGCGTGAAGAAGGCTTTGATGAAATTAGCGACTGGTTTGAAACACTCGCTAAGGCTGAGCGCTCACACGCAAATCGCTTCCAAAAAGCTTTGGATGCGCTAGAAGTTTAAGCACTAAGCTGTAACCGAAAAGCAGGGCTGCTAGCGTAATTTCTGGCAGCCCTATTTTTTAACCATTGATTTAAAGGAAACACCAAATGTCCACGCGCGAAGGCAGTCTTGAAGCCCCAACCCGTCACCCCATCGACTGGAAAAATCCATCTTTTTACGATGAAGCTGCCCTCTTCGGCGAGATGGAACGCGTGTTTGATATTTGCCACGGTTGCCGCCGCTGTGTGAGCTTATGCAATTCATTCCCGACACTGTTTGATTTAATCGACGCGGGCAAAAGCGGTGAAATGGATGACGTTCCCAAGCAAAAATATTGGGAAGTGGTTGACCAGTGTTACCTGTGCGATGTGTGCTATATGACCAAATGCCCCTACGTGCCGCCACATCCGTGGAACCTCGATTTTCCGCACCTTATGTTGCGTGCCAAGGCGGTGCAACATAAGCAAGGCTCGGCAACTAAATTTCGTGATGCCAATTTGTCTTCAACCGATCGCAATGGCAAACTAGCGTCCATCCCGGTAGTGGTGCAGTTTGTAAATGCAAGCAATAAAATTCCAGTAGTACGCAAAATGTTGGAATCCACCCTAGGGGTGCATAAAACAGCATGGTTACCGGAATTTAGCAGCAGCAAGTTTCGCAATAACGCGGCACCTGCCCAAGCTTTTACCATTAAGGATGGCAGCAAAACACCCGGCAAAGTGGCTATATTTTCCACCTGCTATATCAACTATAACGAGCCCGGCATTGGTCATGATCTGGTAAGCATTTTGGACCATAACGAAATACCGCATGTGCTTGCGGAAAAAGAAGCTTGCTGCGGCATGCCCAAGCTAGAGCTAGGCGATTTGGACGCAGTGGCAAAGCTAAAGGAAATTAATATTCCGCAGCTCGCTAAACTTGCAAAGGCTGGCTATGCCATCCTCACCCCAATACCTTCCTGCACCTTAATGTTTAAGCAAGAATTACCCCTGATGTTCCCTGAAGATGCTGATGTTCAGGTAGTTAAGGCTGCTATGTGGGATCCGTTTGAATATTTAATTCAGCGTAAAAAAGATGGTTTGCTAAAACAGGATTTTAAAGCCAGCTTAGGCAATGTTTCATACCATATTCCTTGCCATTCAAGAGTACAAAACACCGGACAAAAAACCCGTGAAATGCTGCAGCTTGTGCCCGGTACCACCGTTACCACGGTTGAACGCTGCTCTGGCCATGCGGGCACGTGGGGCGTTAAAAAGGAATACCACGAGATGTCCCTAAAAATTGGCAAACCCGTATTCCGCGCCATGAACGACGCCGCACCCAACTACATCAGTTCCGATTGCCAGCTTGCCGCACACCATATTGAGCAAGGCATGGAAGCACTTAAAAAAGAAACATCAGTGAAAGCAAAATTAGCACATCCGCTAACCTTAATTGCCACTGCTTACGGTGTGCATCGCCACGAATCATAATTTTTAACTGCCTGCGGCTCTAGGCTAATCCCAAGAAGCCCTAAAGAATTACATCTTCAGGCCTATCAAACACTAATTGAGGAATAAATAAATGTCTACCACTACTGCTGCAACCATCACCAAAGATTCCCTAATGAGCCTTGAGCAATATGCCAAAGCGCGTCCGACCTATCGCAAAGCCGCCATCGCCCATAAACGCCTGCGCACGGTGCACGTTGGCAATCACGTCACACTGTTATTTGAAGACGAGCAAACGCTGCGTTATCAAATTCAAGAAATTTTGCGCGCGGAAAAAACGTTTGAAGAAGCCGGAATATTAGATGAACTCGAAGCCTATGTGCCACTGCTACCCACTGGCGAAAACCTAAAAGCCACCATGCTCATCGAATACACCGATGAAGCCGAACGTAAAATTGCCCTGACCCAACTAAAAGGCATTGAGCGCAAAACATGGGTACAGGTAGAAGGCAGCGCAAAAGTATATGCAATAGCCGACGAAGACCTAGAGCGCGAAACCGAAACCAAAACTTCTGCCGTACATTTTTTACGCTTTGAATTTAGCAAAGAAATGATAGAGGCCGTGAAGTACGGGGTAACGATTTCAATTGGTGTGGATCACCCTAATTACAGCGCGATGGTATCGCCATTAAGCCCTGAGACGCGGGATGCATTGGCTCGGGATTTTGGGTAATTATCCATTTAAATTTCAAGATTCCAAACAAAGATGGCTGCAACGACCAATTCATCCAGAGCATTGGCTTTATGTTTTCAGGAAGTTCATTGCAAGGGCTTTCCCAAAAATTCGCTCGCGGAAAGTTAGCAATTGACAAGCGAAACTCCGAGCGATTGGGGTGGAATATAGCAACTCATTCAAATAGAATGGCTCCCCGTAAACGATAAAATGATATAATTTTCACAAATAAACAATCATTAATTGCTCTTACGGATATCCAATATGTCACTTCGCCCCGCGATGCTTTCGATAGTTTTTGTATTTTTTCTTTCTGGCTGCGCTGGAATCAGGCAGCCTAATGTAGGCCTTTCGGTTGAAAAAATTTCAAGCCCAACTGTGCGCGTTGGTGTTGCAGTCTCTACCTTACCAAAAGTTGATACTTTTTTCCCGGGCGCCGATTGCTTGCTGTGCATGGCGACTGCATCTATCGCAAACTCATCGCTTACAAAATATACCCAAACGCTTCCCAACGATGACTTATCTTCCCTAGGTAGCGAAGTCGTTGAGCTATTAAGAAAAATGGGAGCGGACGCAAAGTTGATACCCGAAAACATCAACATTGATAGCTTAGCTCAGTGGAATCCTGAGGCTGTAAATTTTGCCAAGAAAAATTTTATGCCACTTAAAGAAAAATATGGCATCGACAAGCTTGTATTCATAAATATCTATTCTGTTGGAATGATACGAACTTACGCTTCCTATTTCCCAACGAGCACTCCTAAAGCCTCGATCTCGGCGTTAGGCGTCATGGTTAATCTTAATGACAATACCTATGACTGGTATGCGCCCATGCTTGTGCAGAAAGCAACCGATGGCGATTGGGATGAGCCACCCAAATTTCCAGGATTAACGAACGCATACTTCCAAGCCATAGAACAATTTAAGGACGGGGCTAAAAAGCCGTTTAAACCGTGAACGGTGTTTCTGGGTATTTACTAGGTTTACTTTTAGTAGCTTCTTCGTTGCAGAGCAAAGCTGCAGACATAACCAAGATACAACTTGATGCTCCCGCAATCAACGAGCGCGAGTTAAGGCAAAGTCATTCAACCGCTTTAACAAGTGCAAATTGGGCGTTGCGATTACCGCAAGAAAAACAGGTATCCTTTAGGGGAGCGCTAAATACAGACTTTGCTGGGGGTGGTGCCATGCACATGGTCTATTACGCACCGAGCGCTGCCGGTGCGGTCGCTGCACTAATTACGCATGGTCTGCTTAATAGTGGTGCTAGAAAATTGGAGATGAATAAACTGCAGAAGGAAGCAGACAAGGTGTTAAATCCTTACCAAACAATTATCCAAGAATTCAATCACGAGGAATTGTTTGCAATGATTTCTGCGGCGCGAATGACTGTCGGTCAAACGCGAATCGCATTGGCTGAAGAAGCGCCTAGTACTGAATGGTTTTTTACGATTCAACCAGTTTTTTCAATGACACAAGACCAAAAAGCGCTAATTGCCGATATAGCAGTGAGCGTATTCGAGCCAAGTAAACCAGCAGCACCAAGTTACACAAATACAGTTAGGGTAGTTTCTTCGCCAGTTCTGGAAGTCGATCCTCTTCTATTTTGGGGTAATGCTGTCAATCCATCATTAAAACGTCAGGGCGCAGAACTAGTATTAACGGCGCTAGAACTTGTCATCGACCAAGCGACCTCTAAAAAAGGCGATGCCGCCGAAGAAAAGCACCTGACAAAGAATGCCTCCGTACAGCGTACTGTTCGTTACATTGAGGGCGGGAATGAGAAAGTTGAGCGCGCTGAAGTACTTCAGGTTCACTGCGACCGCGCATTGCTTAGAACGCTGCGCGGTGGCCTGATGGCGGTACCGTTGAAATCAACGCATGAGTTTGAACAGACTGGCGGTAGTCGAGATCAAAATTGTGCCCGGTTGGGCGCCCCAAATATCACTCCGTGAGGTAACTTTGCCATGGCAGAATTTTATCAATCTAGAAACAGCAATTGACCGCTAGAATTACTCGGAGAAGCCTGTTTTTATTGGTATTTCAAAGTTTCTATACCGCCACCTATTAGATGAGAGCGCTACCGTTTCTAGGACCAATAACCGTTGCGCATAATGCCGCTAAGGCAAGCTTTAAGCATTCGGCTCTTCACACGTTATACGGCATATCAGTCACCACGCCTATCCATGTGATGATGCTAATGGTGTGGTTTTTGTAGTAGTTCAGTTTGCGCAGCTTCGATACCGTTAAAATAATCGATGCGAATATTTGGATCAAACAACGCTTTCATGCGCTAACATTCCCACTCATCACGCAACGCTTGCTGCTGCGCTACAGAATCTACTGGTGCTGCATTGGCTGATTTTTTCCATGCGCCGAATGCGTTTGGCAATACGGCATTTTCGACAATATATTTTGCAACAGCTTGGCGAATTAGATGCACGCGCGAAATATTGTCGCGCTCTTCGATTTTTCGAAGGGCTTTAATTTGTGCATCTGGTAGCTCGATTATGGTTCGTATAATTTTGATCTAAATTTATGATGACGATAACAGCCTTCATGAGGTAAATTCCTTGCACATGCAAATAGCTGCTTTTCCTAAAATTCAACCATAAAAAAGCTCAGGACCCTTTTCTTAAGGGTGTCCCGAGCTTTTTGGCGTTAAAAGCTTAAAAAACTAGCCAATAACCGACTTCAACAGCCGGCCCATATCCGCAGGGTTTTTAGTCACTTTAATGCCGCATTCTTCCATTACCGCGAGCTTTTCCTGCGCCGTACCCTTGCCGCCAGAAATAATGGCACCAGCATGGCCCATACGCTTTCCTGGGGGCGCCGTTACGCCAGCGATGAAGCCTACTACGGGTTTTTTCATATTATCTTTGATCCAGCGGGCGCAGGTTTCTTCAGCGTCGCCACCAATTTCGCCCACCATAATCACTGCATCGGTTTCAGGATCATCATTGAACATGCGCATGATGTCTATATGTTTCATGCCGTTTACCGGATCACCGCCAATGCCTACGCAGGTTGATTGACCCAAGCCTAGCTCCATCAATTGACCCACGGCTTCATAGGTGAGCGTGCCGGAGCGTGATACCACTCCGATACGGCCTTTTTTATGGATATGGCCAGGCATGATACCGATCTTAATTTCATCTGGCGTGATCACGCCTGGGCAGTTAGGGCCAATCAAAATGGTTGATTTGCCTTTCATGCGCGCACGTGTACGAATCATGTCGCGCACGGGGATGCCTTCGGTAATGCAAATGACGAGTTCAAGCCCTGCGTCAACCGCTTCATCGACGGCGGCGGCGGCGTAAGGTGGCGGTACATAAATGACCGATGCTGTGGCACCCGTTTGTTTTACGGCTTCGGCAACAGTATCGTAAATTGGAATGCCTTCATAGCTTTGTCCACCCTTTTTTGGGGTTACGCCAGCCACGTAGCAATTAGCGCCATTTGCATATTCCTTACCCATTTTGGTATGGAACATGCCGGTTTTGCCGGTGATACCTTGGGTGAGTACGCGGGTGTTTTTGTTAATTAGAATGCTCATTTTTTCCTTGCTCCATTTTTCGCGATTGGGTGTTTAGCAATCGCGAACCTTAAGAATTTATTGGGATGGTCGAATACTACAGCACTAGGCAATTAGCCTTTCGCCGCTGCCACCACGCGTTCTGCGGCTTCCGCCATATTGTTTGCCGAAATAATTGGCAAGCCCGACTCTTTTAGCAATTGGCGACCCAATTCTTCGTTTGTGCCCTTCATGCGTACTACTAGCGGCACTTTTAATTGCACTTCGCGGGCAGCGGTGATGACACCGTTGGCGATCACATCGCACTTCATAATGCCACCAAAAATATTGACCAAAATCGCTTTTAGATTTGGGTTTTTTAGCATGATTTTAAAAGCTTCGGTTACTTTTTCGGTTGTCGCGCCACCGCCTACGTCTAGGAAGTTTGCCGGCGCACCACCGTATAGCTTTATGACGTCCATTGTTGCCATTGCCAAGCCCGCACCGTTTACTAAGCAACCGATATCGCCGTCTAGTGAAATATAAGTTAAATCAAATTTTGACGCCTCAACCTCGGCAGGATCTTCTTCGTCAAAATCGCGCATGGCTACGATTTCTGGGTGACGGTAGAGTGCGTTGGAGTCAAAATTTAATTTTGCATCAAGTGCTAACACTTTGTTATCACCCGTATAAATAAGCGGGTTAATCTCAGCCAGAGAACAATCACATTCATCAAACGCCTTGTAGAGCGATTGCATAAACGCAGCCCCTTGATCAACGGCTTCTTCAGGGATACCAATTTTGCGCGATACGTCTAGCGCATCGGCGGTAGTCAGGCCCTCAAACGGATCAATATGCACTTTGTGAATCAAATGAGGCGTATGTTCGGCTACGTGCTCGATATCCATACCGCCTTCGCTGGATGCCATGAGCGTTACTTCTTGCGTTGCACGATCAACCACCATGCCGACGTAAAGCTCCTTCTTAATATCAGCGCCTTCTTCAATATAAAGGCGCTTCACGACTTGCCCTTGGGCAGAGGTTTGCGCGGTGATTAGGGTCATACCTAAAATTTTACCCGCATAAGTGCGCACTTCATCAAGCGATTTCGCCACTTTAACGCCACCGCCTTTACCGCGGCCACCAGCATGAATTTGCGCTTTGACTACCCATACTTTGCCACCCAAAGTTTCGGCGGCTTTTACCGCTTCGTCAACGCTAAAACACGCAATGCCACGCGGTGTGGCTACACCGAATTTGCGTAGGATTTCTTTGCCTTGATATTCATGAACATTCATTGATATGCATCCGTTTTCTAATGATTGGGGGAAATGGAATTGTGCTGCGCTGCATTACTTATTGCGGAAATTTTAATGGGTCAATTCCAGCCGACTTTCGACGCGATCTATACGCTCGCTCATGCGGTCAATGGCGACCTGTTGCCCTGCAATAGAGCTACCAAGATGGCCGATGTGTTGGACGATTGAAGCCTGTCCCGACTCAAGCGTTCCAAGCCGCGCTTTCACGTCTTTGAACTCACCGAGTATCGTTATGCGCATATCTTTTAGCTCTGTGCGTAGCGCTTTCAAGTGCTCAAGAACAATATTATCGACGTCGTTACTCATTATTTAACTCCTTCGATGGATGGTCGCTTAATTTTGCGGGGTCACGTCTGTCGAACTCATTTCGCTATTTTACCAGCTTATCCGTTGAAACTTGGACAACGCTTACCCCCATCTTTTACACTTTTTCCGATTCCGGGGTGGCATTGCTTATCGGTTCCGTGCCTTTGTACCAAGCCGGATAATATTTAGCCACTGCAGGCGCAGTGAGCGCCAAGGCGTGGCAGCCGCCAAGCTGAAATGGCCGCTGGTTCGCGGGTTGTGTACCCTGCCCCGCCATGGTTTGAAACGCGGTGGTGGCAACAATACCGATAAGATCGGTGGTGTGGGTGCAACCATTTGTGCCACCCAATAAATCGCGTACCTTCGCTGTGAAACCGGGACGAATTGATAAGCCGATCAGTTTTTTATAGTCCGGCGCAATTTGATTGCAGTTTCCAGGATAAGGCATGGCATCGATCGCAGCAGCTGCATCCACAATAGTGAGCATACGATCAATCGTAATACGCAGCCACATTTCATGCACTTTTTCGCCCGGCTCGCGTATGCCGGAAGCAAGCTTAAAGGGAACGCTTTTAGTATCGACTAAATGGCCTTCCACGTCAAAACAGCCGTCATCCCGTAAATAACCACGCGCCGAAATAGCTCTGTGATGCAGAGGATGGCGCGAGCTAGTTGGTTCAGGTAGGGGCATTTTTAAAAGCTACTTTAAAGACTATTACAAAACAACAACGCAAATATGGCTCAGGTACACCTTAGCCAGTTTGTCTAAAACTACGAATAGCCGTGGCAAATTCTTTACCTGATTGCACCCGTTTATCGAAATCTTTTTCAAGCGCCATATCAATCAAATCACGCACATACTGCGGTAGCGCCGGATTGTATTCCAATATATTAGGATGCTCTTGATTCGCAATTTTGAACATGAGCTGCGTCATCGATTCACCCTCAAACGGTAAACGACCACAAGTCATCTGGTACAGCATCACACCTAGCGAGAACAGATCAGAACGTCCATCAATTTTCTTACCCGCTAATTGCTCAGGCGACATATAGCTCGGTGTACCAAGCACCATCCCGGTTTTGGTTTTTGATGAATCAGTCACCCGCGCGATACCAAAATCGGTAATTTTTACAACATCTAAATCATGGTCATACATAATATTGGCAGGCTTAATATCACGGTGGACGATATTTAATCCATGCGCATGGCCAAGCCCTTCGGCAACACGCTCAACAATACTAAGCACCCGATTAAGCTCAAGTAAATTTGGCATTTTTGTATGCGGCGCGAGATCTTTGCCTTTTAAAAACTCCATCGCGATAAAGGCCAAATCGTGCTCCTCACCCGCATCGTAAATTTTTACGATATTCGGGTGATCTAATCGACCCGCAGATTCGGCTTCACGGAAGAATCTGGTCTTAGCTTCTTCTAGCTCCTCACCCTCGAATTCAGCCGATAATGCCATGGTTTTAATGGCTACTTCACGACCAATTTTTGGATCCTTACCTAAATACACCACACCCATTGCGCCCTTACCCAATTCACGTTCAATCGAGTAACGACCAAGCATAGGTTTCTCACCCGTACCACCCAATACCATCGTGGCCGCATTAGTTCGCGCCGCTGAAGAACCGCCAAGAATAATGGTTTCAGACATCGTTTTAGCTCGTGCGGTGCGTTCTTCGACATCGCGGAATTTTGGATCTGCTTCTTTAATGAACATGAAGGCACTTTCGGCTTTATTAAACTGCCGACGGCGCTCAAAATCCAACCCTAAGGAATAAACGTTTTCGAGCAATTGCTCATCAATTGGGCACTTGCGGAACTTATCAAACGCCATATCTAGCTGGCCTTGCTGCTGAAACGCCAAGCCTAGCATGCGGTTCGATTCCGCACCATCGGCATCAGCTTTCTCTTTACCACGCTCAGTCATGAGGAAGCGCTTAGTAGTCAGCAGTAGATGGCCAACGAATAACAACACTGCGGGGAACATCAACTGCACCCATAGCCCCGCACCCATCATTAACGCAAAATGCGCGCCTACTAAGCACACTAGCAATGCGACCGTAAAAATAGCAGCCGGACCAGCACGCAATTTTGGCAATAGGCCAATCAAATAAGCAGCGACGAGCAGCAATGCTAATAAACTCACCCACACACCCCAGGTAGGTTCCACAAAGAAATGCTCTTGCAAAATACTCGATACTGAATGCGCTAAGGTAGTCACGGGGTCAGTATTAGCTGAAACCGGCGTTACTTGCGTTGCCCCTGTACCTTGCGCTGTAGAACCGATAAGCACAATTTTATCTTTATACTTAGTGGCCGGAATTTTGCCGGAATAAACATCAAAAAAAGAATCCGTTTGAAACGGCGATTGCCCTGCTTTGTCTTTGTAAAAATAGGTGCGCATTGACGTTGAACCGTCGGTACGAATTTTAAGCTTACCGATTCTTACATCCTCACCCAAGGTCGCTTTCACATCGTGATTCGTCAGATTTAGGCTTTTTGCCGCGACCGCCACAGAGTAAGAGGGGAATTGTTGACCGTAATAGTCTAATACCAGCGGTTCGGTGCGGATGGCACCGTCCGCGTTGTCAGGCCTAGCGGCAAGCGAGCCTAATGATGCAACACCGGCAACCAAGGGCTCAATAGGATGCAAAAAACCAGTGCCATACAAGACCGCGCCCTCAGGACCCTTGATGCCGTTCAAGGCAAAATTACTAATGCCAGCTGGTAGCGGTTTATCCGCTTTTCCCTGCGGCGGCAGGCTGCTTAGTGAGCCAGAAAAGTTCGTAGGCAATACCACCGAACCCGCTTTTTTGATGCTGGCTGCAAGTTTGCGGTCGGCATTGAGCACGTCTTCGGCTTCATTGAGCAGCGCCCCAAATTGCACCAGTTCCGCAGACGTTGCCGCAGGCGGCGGTGCAACGGTAAGTGAGGTCTGGACTACGCCATCAACCGCAGCTGCTGGCGCTGCATTTTTATTATAAATCGCTAATAAATCATTGATATAACGCAAACCTGGGTCTTGCTGCGGCTCAAAGAAGAATACCGTGTTGGCAATAACCTTCGCATTAGCGGCACCCAACTTATCGATCATTTTGGCGTGGACTTCACGCGACCAAGGCCAGCGACCAATATTAGCAATCGACTGATCATCAATGGCAATAATTGCGATTTTATCGTTCGGGGTCTTAGACGTACTCACCACGCCCAGATCGTATGCACGCGTTTCGATTGCATCAAAAAAATTAGTGGTTTTACTTAGCACCACCATAACCAGCACAACGATGAGCGCAAAAAACCAATCTTTAGTCCAAAAGCCATCTTTTTTAAGCACGGAATTTCCTTTTTAATTTAGGCGCAATTCTTTGTTGCTATGTTTTTTATTTGCCGCAAGGCATCACTTAAATTCTGCAGCGCACTCTAATTGTACCAAAGCTAAGTTGTGCCTAGTTTGCTAACGCTTTTTCGCAAAAATAGGGCATCCAGCAAACTACGTGACAGACGCAAAAACAGGCCGAAAACGGCCTGTTTTTGCGCATCTACCGGAATTAGCTAACTCAAGCCATAAATCCCAAGTCCGTTTTAGAAAAGCGATATAAATTCGGAAAGACGATACCCATATCAGATTGTGGGACACCAAACCACTTCGTTAGTGTGGCACCATACTGCGAAACACTGGTAGTTGGAATCCACCGTCCGTTAGTTGAAACATCATCTGGTCCACCCAAAGTTTGGTTCGGGAAGGTGCCGTAAAAATCGCCACCTTTCACTGCACCACCAATAATTATTTGGTGATTGCCCCAGCCGTGATCGGAGCCACTGCCAGAGGCTTGCTTTAAAGTGCGGCCAAAATCCGACATCGTAAATGTCGTCACTTTATCAGCCACACCCATTTGCACAGTAGCGTTATAAAACGCACTGAGCGCATTATTTAGCTGGCCATATAAATTATTGTGCGTGGCAATTTCTAAGGTATGGGTATCAAAGCCACCTAATGATACAAAGTAAATCTGACGCTTCAGGCCAATAGCGGCACGCGCTTCGATCAACTTAGCCACTTGCAACAATTGATTGCCAATACCTGTTCTAGCGTTAACAAACAGTGGCGTAATCGTCGTGTTCGTAGCTGTAATAATAGGGTTTAATACTGTGGAAGAATCGCTTGCTTGCGCAAAAATATCATCGGCTTCTCGCACAAAATCATTGGCACTATTTAGATTCATCAGTGCTTTTACCGCGTTCATGCGGGCTACGGAAGCTGCTGTAGTATTGAAGCCACTCAAGCCGAATGTTCCTGTAGAAGGAATTGCGATGACTTGCGGCTGATTTCCCGCCGTATAGAGTACGGTGCCAGAAATTGATGTGATCATAGGCATGGTGACGGCTGTATTGGTTTTATTGAGCACGTCAGCAACCCTTCCGCCCCAACCCGTACGCGAGTAATCGTTTGAGATGGCGGAGTGCCATTGCAAAGTTTGATCAGAATGGGAGAATAATTGATCCGGCTTGGCTTTTTTAACGTTAGTGTAGTCGGCTTTGGTTAAAGGCTCCACCAAATTACCGACGTTAGTAACTACCGCCATTTTTCCAGCATCAAAAATTGGCTTTAACAGCGTCATTGACGGATGCAGACCATATTTTGCAGTCGTACTTTTTGGCGCCAAAGGCAACAATTCTGCGGTTGATAATGCAATACCGGTCGCACCACCGCGTGCCGCAGAATAAGTCGCGTAAGGAGCGGCATCGGTGGGCACGATGAGATTATTGGCATCATTACCGCCATACAAAAACACGCATACTAAGGCTTTATAGTCCTCACCACCGGCAGCTTGCGCTAGCGCCGATGAAATATTTAAGCTTTGCAATGAACCCATGGCGCTAATAGCGCCGATGCTGGAGATACTTTGCAAAAAGCGCCGTTTAGTGGCAACGTATGGCGCACCCGAAATAGATGGCAAATCCCCGAATTTAGGGCTGTTGCTGGCATTGGTTTGAGGTATTTTTTTCATGATTTAGCGCTCCACTTGAACTTGCGCAGCATTAAGTGTCAGATATGCGGCGGTCTTGGCACGCATGAGGGTGTCGGTCGCAGCTACAGCGGTCACCGCATCGCTTATAATTTTTTGCGCCGTGGTAGAAAGCGTGCCGTGGGCAAAAGTCCAATTTAGCTTATCAACCAGTGCCGCTGGCGTTGCCGCCAAGGCTTGCCATGGAGCCCAATCAATATAGGTGCCAACGGAATTATCTACAGACGTATCCGGCGCAAAACCATTGCCCATCAGCATTGCGTTCAAAAAGTTTGCGCGATTAAACGAGGTAGTGGCATTCTGAATTTCAAACTCCGGCCCAACTGCACCATTAGAAATTTGATGCTCTGGCGAAAAATAATTAAATACCGTGGGTGAATTAAATAAGCTTTGACCAAGGGCTGCTAGTTGGCCACGGAAATAAACACCATCATTTTTACCGCCCAAACCGCGAGCTAAGGTAGTCATAAACAATAATGGCTCTTTAAGTTTGCCGTATTTAGCAGCTGTTTTAACTTCGCCACGCACTTCCGTGTCCAACAAAATAGCACGCACGACAGCTTTTAAATCACCGCGTACCCCTTCGCCATTATTATTAAAAACAGCGGCAACCCGTGCCACATAAGCAGGTGCAGGATCACCACCCGTTAATTTTTGAATCAGCGCTCGGCTAACAAAGGGCGCAACATTTGGATGGTTAAAAATATTGTCGAGCGCATCGTTTAAATCTTTAGTCGCTGTTTGCCCTGCTGGCAACACTTTTCCGGCAAATAGCGTTTTTGCTCCGGTATCGTGATTAGCTTCCACTGGCAACATGGGGTACTCGTAGTACACACCATTATTACGGGCTGGCGGTGCACTATTTTGGAAATTAGCGTAAGTCCATCCGGTGAACACCCGCGCAAAGTTTTCTACCCGTTCTTGGGTGTAGGTTGGGATGGCCGCACCTGCGGCGTCACGCTTTAAGGTGCCATCCATATTGAGTTCATTCAAACCCACTGAGAATAGCTGCAAAATTTCGCGGCCATAATTTTCATTGGCGGAAATGCCTCTGGCTGGATCGGGTTTATTGCTATTTGCCATGTCTAGGTAACGCCCCATCGCAGGGGACAAGGTAACCTGTTGCAGCAAATTACGATAATTGCCGAAGGCGTTATCAATCATTATTTGTTGGTAGCGACTCATACCGTATGCATGATTAATTTCTGCACCGGACGTAACAAAAATCTGACCCAACGCAAACGCCACTCGTTGGCGTAACTGATCATCAGCGGTTAGCGCATTCTTCAAAAATGCCATCTGCACCGGAAATAAAGTGTAACTATCGCGCGCGCATATATTTTGCGGGTCAGTAGCCGGTAATGCCCCACTACTCTTGCAGGTATCCGACTGTACGTAGGCGGTAAAGGGTAGCACCGGATAATTGCTCGCCGGTTTTAAAAATTGCTGCTCAAGCCAATCGTTAACACCAATTTTTTCAATG
>JANMDR010000187.1:0-9690 GCA_031376425.1 Betaproteobacteria bacterium | reverse complement strand
CTGGCACAGGAATGTCGGTGATGGAAATGAGCCATCGCGGTAAAGTGTTTATGGAAGTAGCACAAACAGCAGAAGCTGATTTCCGCAAGCTCCTTGGCATCAGTGAGGAGTATGCAGTGCTGTTTTTGCAAGGCGGCGGCAAAGGCGAGTTTTCGTTTATCCCGTTAAATTTATTGCGTGGTAAAACCAGCGCTGACTACGTCGTAAATGGCCATTGGTCAAAAGGTGCGGCAGTGGAAGCCGCGAAGTATTGTCAGCCTAGTGTTATTGCTAGCAGTGAAGATAGAAATTTTACTTATTCGCCTATAGAAGCAAGTTGGAAAGCCAATACAGATGCGGCGTATCGGCACATCTGTAGCAATGAAACAATTCATGGCGTGGAGATTTTTGATGAACCACTTGCCGCTGACGGCGTGCCCATCGTTGCCGATATGTCGTCGCATATTTTATCGCGACCCATTGATGTATCTCGCTATGGCTGCATCTATGGCGGTGCGCAAAAAAATATCGGCCCATCAGGATTGACGTTTGTCATTGTCCGTCGCGATTTATTAGGCGGCGCACACCCTCACACACCATCGGTTTTTGATTACACCCTCCAAGCTAAAAATGATTGGATGCTCAATACACCGCCCACCTTCGCCGTCTACTTGGCAGGGCTCACATTTAAGTGGCTATTAGCGCAAGGCGGAGTCGCGGCAATCGAAAAACAAAATATCGCTAAAGCACAATTGCTCTATCATGCGATTGATGGTTCCAACGGTTTTTATCGTTGTGACGTTGCGGTTGAAAATCGGTCGAGAATGAATATTGCGTATTTTATGCGCGACGAGAATTTGTTGCCAAAATTCCTCGAAGAAGCCCAAACAGCAGGGCTTTCCGGCTTGAAAGGTCACAAGGCCGTAGGCGGATTACGCGCTTCTATATATAACGCCGTGTCGTTAGAATCTGTGCAAGTTTTGGTGGCGTTTATGCGGGATTTTGCAGCGCGGCACGGATAAGCTTAATGCAATATAGCGAACGTCCCCCGCACGCCGAACTAGCTAATTATGTGCGCTGTATTTGGACTTTTGACGCATCGCCTGACGATGGATCAGCAGGTGTGCAACGTGTGGTGCCCGATGGTTGCCCCGAAATTATCTTGCACTACGGACAGCATTGTCATGAAGTGAACGCCAGCGGTAAATTAGAACGGCAGCCGCGTTTTCTGTTTGCAGGCCAATTGTCGCAGCCTTTGCTGTTACAACCGAGCCTGCAGGCGGGCATGATTGGTGTGCGACTACAACCTGCGGGCGCCCGTATTTTTTTGGGAATGTCGATGCGTGATACGCCCAATGCGCGGCTCGACCTTACGCAGGTATGGGCACAAGACGGCGGCAACGTAATTGATGCAGTGCGTACTGCCTGTAATAACCACGCGCGAGTGCAAATAATAGAGCGCTTTTTGCGACGAAAAATCACTTACCAGCGCGTAGTACCTGATCGGGCAGTTGCGCATGGTGTCGCGTTATTACAGCGTCATGCAGGAAAGATTACAGTTGATGACATAGCCGATCAGTGCGAACTTTCGTCGCGTCAGCTTGAGCGTCGTTTCTTAAATGAAGTGGGTTTTCCACCACGCCTATTGGCGAGTATTTTTCGTTTTCGGCGCGTATTTGATTTAGTAGAACAATCCAATTTAGGCGTATTAACGGCAATTGACGCTGGCTATTTTGACCAGCCTCATATGATCCGTGATTTCAAGCGATTTTCTGGTCAAACTCCACATGCTTTTTTGAATGCCTTACAAGGATTCGGTTCGGCAATGATAGGCGGTGATGTTGCCAACGAGCGTTAACGGCAATGTCGTATTCATACAATACGCAGTTAGAAAAACTATCTATAAGTGTACTGGTAGCAGCTTTGAATTATCAACAACACTTAAAGGAAAACACGCATGAAAGATAAATTATGGTCGGCTCTTGGTCTAACGGTATTGCTTCTGGCCTTTCCTGTGCGCGCTCAAGAAATAGAAAAGCTTGTCTGGATGGCGGGCACGTGGGCGCAAAAACAGGAAGGTGCACTGGTACAGGAAAGCTGGCTAGGGCCTAGCGGCAATATGATGGCGGCGATAAATTTGACCACGTCCGCAAAGCGTGGAACGTCTTATGAATTTTTGCGCATTGCAGTAACGCCAACGGGTCTTTCCTATTTTGCAAGTCCGGGTGGCAAAACGCCCGTTGAATTCAAGCTCAAAGAAATGGGGGAGAAACGGGTAGTGTTCGAAAATTTAGCACATGATTTTCCTCACAGAATTATTTACTCGCTAGAAGCAGACGGCACGTTAAAGGCGCGGATCGAAGGCACGATGCAGAATAAAGCGCGAGCAATGGAATGGACTTTTCAGGCCGTGAAGCAATAGTAATTTTAGAGCTTTATCTGCCTGAAGATGCCCTACTTTATAGTATCTTCAGGCGAGTTCTTGTTTTAGCGGCGGCGATGTAGCTCTATCAATTACACGAATAGTAGTGATTCGACCGTGTGGGTGCTGAGGTGCAAACGATTTCATCAAATAGCTGTAAAAATTCACAGTTTGGTGGCGCCCGATTTTTTTGGGAAACGCAATAGGGATAGGGTGTGAAACCCATTGTATGATTGGAAATTCTCAATACATATGCGCATTATGAATCACTCAGAAATCCTGCTATCCCTAGGTATTACCGACGCGATGATTCAAGAGCGGGGGTTGTTCCGCTACGACGAAGCCACAACCTTGGAGGTGGTCGAGATAAATAGCGAAGGGCGTGAGTTCATGTTGGCACCAGCCGCTGCAAGTGCTTGGCGATTAATGAAGGCTGCAGCTGTGGCTGATGGCGTGACCTTAGATTTGGTTTCGGCGCACCGTAGCGTGGTGCGGCAAATTGAAATCATCCGTTCAAAATTAGCGGATGGGATGCAAATTACCGAAATTTTAACGCTCGTCGCGCCGCCGGGCTACAGCGAGCACCACACTGGCCGAGCGGTGGATATCGCGAGTTGTGCGGCTGATGTGCTGCAAGAAATTTTTGAAAACACACCATCGTTTGCGTGGCTACAAAGCCGAGCCGGAGAATTCGGCTTTACGCTTTCCTATCCACGCGGCAATGCGCTGGGGTATGCGTACGAGCCTTGGCATTGGTGTTTTTCGGGTCGATAGCGCGGAAAGCTTCAAACCATTATTGTTATCAACCACGCTTCAAACGCCACAGGTGCCATCACATCCACCCCCAGCCCCTTCATGCGGCTGCGCGTAGCGAGTACGCGGGCGTCTTTACTGGCGAGCACTTCGGCTTGCGCGTTTACGGCTAGATCTAAAAAAATTTGATCATCGCGATCGCGGCAACGGGGTATGGTTTTATCGTAACCTAGCGGACGGGTGCCACCTTCATAGGTCCGGCAAGTAGCAATGTAGCGGGCGAGTTTTTCGGCTTGTGCATTAGCACTTAACGCAAAATTTTTATAGTCGAGAACTCGCTTTAATTCTGCGATGGTGGCGGGCGTGGATAGTAAGGTAATCGCGCCGCTTTCAATGGCTTGCGGTAAATGCAACATGCCCCCGTCAATAAATACCAGCCAGTCGAGGGCGATGTTGGTGTCGAGCACCACTAAAGGTGCAACAGCGCGATTTAAAATTTTATTTTCTCCCCATAGCCCGTCATTTCCAAATAACCGCGACCCACTGTTTTATTATTTTGCTGTAATTGCATCGCTCCTTCCCAATAGATGGTGCCAGTAGTTAAACGCGAATCGAGCTCTTGGTTGGGCATGGTCGGTGTTATTTGCCATGTGGTGCTAATGTCGTTGCGCAAACTGATTGTTTGAATAATCGGCCACTTGATACCACTACTGGGCGATTGCCAAAATTGGGTTGGTCTAAAACGCACTTCGTCTTTGCTAAAATATTGGGTGGGTGCATTGGGTGTGACTAAGGTAGCGGCCGCCCATAATGGAGTGCCACTATGAGCGCTACGCATTTGAAACGCCATGAGCGCACCACCGTTCTCTAAATTTACGCCAATCCAATCCCAGCCTTGCGCATCGGGGCTCAACACTTCGCTTGACCACTCATGGTCAAACCAGGCTGTGCCTGCCAGCTTTTGCGTTTTACCATTTTTGGTTAAGGTGCCCGTGGTGCGTAGCTGCGGCATGGAATAGTAATAACTGGCTTCTTGGGCGCGAATGCCTTTTTGACTGTACCCATTTTTGCCTTGTAGCAGTGGTTTTGCGTCGGCAGTTGGGGCTGACAAATTCAGTGTCAATGTGAAGCCGCGTGCTGGAATCTTTGCGACTAAACTGCCGTCTGGCTCCATGCTTAATCGCCAGCTTTTGATGGCGACATCAAGCTTGTTCTCGCTCGCGCCAACAATGTCGAAGCCCGCGCGTGCCATACGTTGGTCGTGTAGCAATTTGCCTGCGCGAATATCCGAAATGGCAGCGTGGGCGATGAGCATTTGTGTGGGCGCAAAACGGCTGGGGTTATTTTCAGCAGCGCCAGTTCGGCTACGAAAAAATGTGACTTGAAAGCCGATTTGTGCGCCGTCATCTAAAGTGGCTTGTCCCGTTAAATACCACCATTCGATACCAAATTTAGGATGCGATGCGTGATCGTTTTTGCGCGCGTCAAACGCTAGCGTAGCATCGGGTGTTACGGCGGTAAAGTCGGTTTTAGGTGTTG
Organism: Betaproteobacteria bacterium; assembly: GCA_031376425.1. GTDB lineage: Bacteria > Pseudomonadota > Gammaproteobacteria > Burkholderiales > Usitatibacteraceae > JANMDR01. The sequence continues at coordinate 4,997 of JANMDR010000187.1, read as the reverse complement.
CCCACGTAAGCTGACTAAATAGTAAAAATAGCAGTAAATATTTTTGCACTATGCGTCCACCTTTACCGCCTGCACTGGCGCTTGGCTCATCGCGGCTTGCCCACTAAACCGCGCCGCCATGCTGGCTAATGCAGTCAATAATGCGGCCAAGCCAATACACATTAGCCATGGTGTATGCAGTTCCATACTCCAGTGAAAGCTCTGCCGATTCACCACAAAAATAAGTACCAGTGAAATTACAAAGCCCGTTACCAAGCCGGTCGCAGCGCCAATCAAGCCCACTAGAGCGCCTTCGATACTGAGCATGGTGCTAATGTCTGACCGCGCCATACCAAGATGGCGCAACATACCAAATTCACGGCGGCGCGCCCATGCCAAGGCCGAAAATGTAGCCGAAATACCGGCCAAACCGACCAAGATTGCGGCGGCTTGGAGCAGGTAAGTGGCCGCAAAACTGCGATCAAAAACTTTTAACGACATGGTGCGAATTTCGGCCGCATCTACATAGGCCAAGCGTTTGCTGTCTATCCAGTTGCCCTCTGCCCAGGTGCGCTGCCAGTGATCGCGAGCAGCAGAAAATGTCCATGTGGGTTTGATCCAAATGGCGGCATCGTTACCCAAGGCATCGCCGCTAATTTGTTGGTATACCGCGCGGTCGATTACGGCGGCACCTTTGGTGCGCGAATAGTCGCGCCACAGCCCTGCTACGTAAAACGTGGTGGGTGCGGTTGCGCCTAGTTGAATTCGCAAACTGTCGCCTACTTTTATTTGCAGCAAGCTTGCCGTGGCTTCAGAAATCCAAGTTTCTGGTAGCAATGAATTTTGCTGTGGGGTGCGATTGATTGGCGTCAATGATGCAATCACCTCCGGCGTTAAATTACGCGCAATGATGGTGAGTTCCGTTTGCAGGCCGTTGTGGCTTACTAGAACGCTGCGGATGCGGTTGAATTCAACGCGTTCAATTGCGGTATCACCGGCAATACGTACCTGTTGCGCAGCTGTAAATGTGCCTGGTGCTTCGGTGAAGCCATTGTTTACGCGCACATAGGCAGGTGCCAATAGCACTTTATTTAACCATACGTCGAGCGATTCGCGGAACGAGCTAATCATGACTAGCATGGCTACCATCAGGCTAAAACTAGTGACAACTCCTGCCATGCCGATTGCGGTTTGGCCGGGCGCGTTGCGCATTTGGGCTAAGCTTAAATTAAGCGCTAATGCCGATTGAGACGGCAGTTGAAAATGCCCTATTTTAGGGAGTCTTGACGGTATGATAACTTTACATAAATGCGGTGTCAGGGCGATCGCGCCGAATAATATTAATCCAATACCGACGTAGGCTAGTAGCGGTAAACCAAATAGCGAAGGTCTCTGCGTGAGAATTCCGCCGACGATTAGCAAGGCTGCCCCGATGACTGGTGAGGGTAGAGTGGTAAACATTAGTTCAGCGGCACCCGGTTTCAGTCCGCGTGCGGGTGGCACCGCGCACGCCGCGCGAGCAGGCAAAAATGCCCCTGCCGCCCCTGTAAACAGCCCTAAAAGCCCAAAAATCACGACACTAAGGGTGGATAAGCTTAGCTTGGGTTTGGAGCCCGCAAAAAAGCCGCTGCCTAAATCGCCGCCTAGCAATTGCATTACTGCCTGTGCAATGCCCAAACCCACGCCAATACCAATAGCCGCACCCACTACGCCAATAATCGCCCCTTCTAAGGTGAGCGCCGCTACCAACTGATTGACCGTGAAGCCCAAGGTGCGTAGCAAGGCGAGCTCGGTTTGGCGACGTACCACCGCAAGCGCTTGGGTGGTAAATACTAAAAAGCCACCGGTAAAGAGGGCGATTAGTGAGAGTGCGGTCAGGTTTACACGATAAGCACGTGAGACCGCAGCGGTTTGATCATCTTGCGCCTCAGGGCTTAGCAGTGCCACATTATCGGGTAGCATTGGTTTTAGGCTGGCAATGAACGCATCGCGATCAACACCTAGGTTCAGGCGAATGTCGATTCGGCTAATGGTGTTTAAGCTAGAAAAATTTTGCTGGGCGGCGGCTATGTCTTGAAAAATGAGGGGCTCGGAAATGCCAGGCCAATCAATAGCCCCCGCAATTTTTAACGTTACGGCACCATTGGATGCATTGGACGCACCTGTAAATAGAGCGTCTTCAAGAATAACGCCGTTCTTGGTTAAAGCCTGCCTAGCAGCATCATTAATAAAAATATGATCAGTCGCAAAAATGCTGTAGCGATCGCTAGTGTTGTTTGGGCGTAATTGAATTGTTGGATTTAGCTGTGCCAACAATAAGTAATCCGCGCCAATGAGTTTGAGACCTCTTGGTGCAATCGGCGTGCGCACTTGCAATTCAACGATGGGCGAGGCCACAGCCACATCAGAATGGTTGGCGATAGTGGCAAAGAGCAAATCGTTAAAGCCAGCAGAGCCGCCGCGCACGGTGACATCGGCCGCACCTGACAAGGTGCGTGTAGCTTGCGACATTTCGGTTAACGCGCTGTTGTTAATTGCCTGTACCGCAACACCCAAGGCTACGCCAAGGGCGATGCCGCAAAGCGACATAATACAGCGGGTAATGTTGGCGCGTAAACCCGCCACACTTAATAAAAAAATTAGCTTAATCAAAAATTTGATCTGGCGATTTGATCGGTAACTTAGGCAGCAGTCCTTTAGCCGTCAACCGATAAATTTGCTGGGTGGTGGCCGCTGCAATTTCTGAGTGGGTCACTAAAATAGCGCAGGCGTTGTTACGAATAATTTCGGATTTAAGCAGCGCCAATATTTGCGCCGCTGTTTCTGGATCTAAATTACCAGTAGGCTCATCGGCCAGTACCAGCGCTGGGCGATGTACGAGCGCACGGGCTATAGCTACACGCTGCATTTGTCCACCGGATAAGGTCATGGGGCTCGCGCCGTGCTGGTTAGCTAAACCTACGGCATCGAGCATTTCTGCCACGCGCCTAGAAATTTCAGTAGATGTAGCGTTGTTAAGTTGCAGCGGAATGGCCACGTTTTGCGCTACTGTCAAATACGGCAATACATGGAAAGCTTGGAATACAAAGCCTAGCTGGCGGCGTCGGAAAGCGGATTGCGCTTTGTCGTTTTTATTGGCGGTGTCGTACTGCATATTATCAAGCGAAACCGTACCACTACTCGCGGGTTCCATGCCCGCGATGATATTTAGAAAGGTAGATTTACCGACGCCGGACTCGCCCATCACGGCTACATACCGGCCACGTTGCAACGAAAAATCCACTGCTTCAAACAGTGGTGGTTGTGGTGGAAATGATTTTGAAAGTTGCTGAACCTGTAGCATTAAACGTTTCGCTAACCGCCTTTAATATAGTTTTCTAGCTGCGAAATCGTAAATTCATGGTCGGCAATAATATCGTTCATTAAATCACGTATGGAAATCATCCCGTGAATGGTGCCATTTTCTACCACGGGCAAGTGCCTAATTTTGCGCTCGCTCATCAGCGCCATGCAGTCCCGCGTGCGTGTTTGCGGCGTGACAACTAGCACGTTGGCCGTCATTATCTCGCGCACTTTGGTTTCGCGTGAGCTTTTGCCTTGGAGTGCAATTTTGCGCGTGTAATCGCGTTCGGACACGACGCCCACGAGCTTGCCACCTTCCATTACCATCATGGCACCGACACCGCGTTGTGCTAATACCGTGAGCATTTCAAATACGGTGATTTCGGGCGACACATGATATAAAGTTTCGTCAGTGCGTTTTCTAAGCAGTTCGGATACAGGTTTCATTTTGAGTCTCCGGTATGATTAAAACGTGTTCAAACTTGGGCTACATATTTGGATAATTAGGGCCGCCGCCGCCTTCTGGTACTACCCATTTAATATTTTGGGTCGGGTCTTTAATATCGCAGGTCTTGCAGTGTACGCAATTTTGAGCATTGATTTGCAAGCGTTTTTTGCCGGGGTCGCTTACTACTTCCACGTATTCATAAACACCGGCAGGGCAGTAACGCTGCTCGGGGCCATCGTAAAGTGTTAAATTGGTATTTACAGGTACGCTCGCGTTTTTCAAGGTTAAGTGCGCGGGCTGGTCTTCTTCATGATTGGTATTGGAAATAAACACAGAGGATAAACGATCAAACGTGAGTACGCCATCAGGCTTTGGATAGTTTATTGGTGTGGCATCTTTTTTATTCATCAAAGTTTCATGATCGGCATGGCCGTGGTGCAAAGTCCATGGCGCACGACCACCAAGCACTACCTGATCGATGCCTACCAGCAAAGTACCGGTATACAAACCCTTGCTCATTGCTGGCTTAAAGTTACGGGCGCGATGCAGCTCTTCATGTAGCCAGCTCTGTTTAAACGCTTCAGGATAGGCCGCCAACTCATCTTGGGCATAGCCAGCTTGCAATGAATCAAATGCGGCATCAGCAGCCAACATACCGCTTTTAATCGCAGCGTGACTGCCTTTAATACGTGAGGTATTGAGAAAGCCAGCATCGCAACCAATCAGTGCACCACCCGGAAACACCAATTTCGGCAACGATTGCAAACCGCCTGCTGCGATAGCCCGTGCACCGTAGGCGATGCGCTTGCCTCCTTCAAAAAAAGTGCGAATGGCGGGGTGGGTTTTATAGCGCTGAAATTCCTCAAAAGGCGAGAGATAGGGATTGGTATAAGCCAAGCCCACCACAAAGCCCACTGCAACTTGATTATTTTCCAAATGATAAAGGAATGATCCACCATAGGTTGCGGTATCTAGTGGCCATCCGGCCGAATGCACCACCAAGCCTGGTACGTGTTTGGCTGGTGCTACTTCCCATAATTCTTTCAGGCCGATGCCATACACCTGCGGGTCGCGACCTGCGTTTAAATTGTATTTAGCCTGAATTTCCTTACCTAAATTGCCGCGTACACCTTCGGCAAACAAGGTGTATTTGCCATGTAGCTCCATGCCGCGCGCATAACGGCTAGTTTGCTCGCCGTTTTTGCCAATGCCCATATCGCCAGTGGCC
>JANMDR010000107.1:0-2326 GCA_031376425.1 Betaproteobacteria bacterium | reverse complement strand
AAAAACTTACGTTTTACATATTCTTCGCACAGATAATTCAGGCCAAACTCCCGTCTTTATTGGCTTTTAGGGTTTCCGGACAGCCACTACTTAACGCGCCAAATATAGGAATCCATGCCGATAACGCCATAGGTCATCCCACCTTGCAACACTTCTAATTGCGCATCTGCGCGTGCAGCGCCTAACGCGATTAGGAACGGCAGATAGTGTTCATCTGTTGGGTGCGCGCGTGCGGCATGTGGCGCTTGGCTGCTGGTGTGTATCAGCGCCTGTACATCGTGTTGCGTGGCGCGTTCGCGCACCCATTGCATGAACTCGTTGGCATACGAAGTGTCTGCCTGCGCATTCAAGTTTATATCGCGCAAATTATGCGTAATGCTACCGGAACCAACTATGAGCACACCCTGATCAGACAACGACTGCAGTGTTTGCCCAAGCGTAAACGCCTGTTGCGGCGTGAGGGAATACGGCATAGAAAGTTGAAACACGGGCACCTTAGCTTGCGGCAACAGATGCAGCAGCGGCACCCACGCACCATGATCGAAACCGCGCTGGGCATCAAGCTTTACCCGCTGCCCATGCGGCATTAAATGTGCTTCCAGCAATGCGGCCGTCGCCAGCGCTAATGCGGGGTAACCATGTGCCGGATAGCGTATTTGGTTTAATCGCGGATCAAAGCCGCCAAAATCGTACAGCGTTGCGGGCTTTTCCGTCATCATCACCGTAAATTCAGGCGTCATCCAATGCGGCGATATGATCAATACTGCGGCGGGCTTAGGCAATGTGAGCCCCAAGGTTTGCAACAAGGCACCAGCAATACCTGGTTCCAGCGCAAATGTCGGCGCGCCGTGGGAGATGAATAGTGTTGGGAGTGTTTTCAAAACAATACGTCCATTTTTTAATGGTGCGGTGATAACTAATTTTAGAACCATTTTTTGCGCACCAAATTAAATGCGCCAATGATGCTTCAATATACACCCTTAGTTTCGTTGCTTGTTCGTTGGCTACTATATGAAAGTGCTTGACGCGTTACTGGATATGACCAAGCGTAGGAAGTTTGCATAGCACCATTCATAATATGCAATCTTGAATTCAAAAAATAGAAATAGACTTTTTCAGAAAATAATGTGGCGAGCCATTGTCCATTTTAACCCTAGCCTAGGATTTTACTGTGCTCATATTAAATACCTTGGGGTTTCTGTTCTTCGTACTTTTATTTTACTGGCAGTGTTACAACAAACCTTTTACGCGCCGCTTAAAACGCAAGCCCGTCGCTACCCAAAAGTATCGCTTCAACGCCAAGCCGCAATGGGTAATTAATGCAGTGATTCGTTTGAAGGTGTTTATGCCTAGCGCTGGCGTGCGTAGTATTGCAAATACGTTTAATCGCATTTATGGTAAACACACTACTGTAAGTAAAAGCTTTGTGGCGAAGGTGCTGCATAACAATCAGTATGCCGTTGAAGTTCAGCGGCGCGATATGCGTAACCGTATACCGATTGCAATTCCAGCAAATGCTACTTGGGGTTTGGATTTATGCGGCAAGCAAGATGATGCGCGTGTGGTGCATCCGATATTGGGGATTGTAGATCATGGTAGTCGAGTGGCGATTACGCTGAACGCGATTGCCAATATGAATTTTTATACGTTAGCGGGGCATGTATTGATTGCGGTTGGACGATTTGGCAAACCAACAGCTATTCGCACCGATAACGCGCCGCAATTAGTTTCAAAGCGGTTTTGTTGGTTTTTAAGATTGCTCAATATTCGCCATCAACGCAGCGATGTAGGTTGTCCGTGGCAGAACGGGTTTATTGAGCGGCTATTTGGCACGTTGAAGCCAAAATTAAATCAAATTTGTGTGGGGGATTTTACGCAACTGAACTTTGCGCTGAAAACATTTAAGGATTGGTATAACCAAATTCGACCGCATCAAAACTTAAATGGGCATACGCCAGCAGAGGTGTGGGCATGGTTGACGGGGGATGTTTCAACGGAACAATTTGAGGAACTGGCTACGGAAAGTGTTACGCCATTTGTGGCTTGGGATGGATTACTTACGGGGCATCAAATACGGTGGAGAATTCCGTAAATAAAGCGTTTACAGCCAGTTACTATTGTCGTCGCGGTATAATTACTATAGATAGTTGTGGGTGCGAGCATTGAAATTTAGGTCAATTTGCTTTGTAATGCGATGGAAAAACTGAATTACGCGTGAAGCGTAACTTTGCGTCCAAATTTGCTTGCAAATTTAGCGACTAAAAATTTCAAAATACGGTAATTCCACCTCTATTTGATGACGTGGACGCGGTGGACAGGACAAAGG
>JANMDR010000178.1:0-26913 GCA_031376425.1 Betaproteobacteria bacterium | reverse complement strand
CGAGCGCCCAGAAATGGTCACCGAGGCATTTCTAGCACCGGGGGAGCGCTTGGATGTGCTATTTGACGGCACACAGATGCAGTCAGGTAGTGATGTTTTTCTAAAGAGTCTGGCCTTTGACCCTATGGAAAACGATGGTATGACCGGCATGGTTGCTGGCGGCAGTATGGGCAATATGAAGCACATGGAAAGCATGGGGAAGATGCACGGTATGAACCATGACATGGGAGGTATGAGCACATCGAAACTGCCTCTGGGCGCGGCCTTCAATGTAATGAAAATATCGGCCAGCGCCGGTACGCGCGTTGACGCAAAATTACCTGTGACGCTTTCAAAAATTGTGCCCATTGTAGTCGATGGTGCAGTCGAGCGAAAAATTGAACTCTCAAATAACAACCAACAATTTTTAATTAATGGCCAGACATTTCGGATGAATGAAAATGCCTTCGAGGTCAAACGCGGGTCGGTAGAAATTTGGCGCATCAGCAACCCCGTAAAAGGCATGCCGCACCCCATGCATATGCACGGCTTTTCTTTTCAAGTGCTTGAGCGAATAAACAGCCCGTCGCAATTCTCTAGTGTGCAGCGCTTTGGCAAAGGATTGATGGTGGGTGACCTTGGTTGGAAAGATACAGTGCTGGTGTGGCCAGGGGAAACGGTGCGCATCGCAATCGACTTTACGCACAACTTTTTGGGAGATCAAGTTTATCTATTTCACTGCCACAACCTTGAGCATGAAGATAGCGGCATGATGATTAACTTTTTGGTTCGCGCATGACTGCCTGCAAGCGGTAAGTTTTCGTGCATTGCACGATTGGAGATTTAAATGAAAGACCCCGTATGCGGTATGCCCGTAGTGGCGCATTCAAGATATGTTTTTATCTACGGAGGCCATGATGTATATTTTTGCAGTGCAGGCTGCAAAGCCAAATTTGTAGCCTATCCTGCAAAATATACTGCCAATGCGCCTTTAGTGCCAGCAACTGCAATCGTAAACCGTGCGCCGCTAGTTAAACCTACAGCGGAACCCATCCCTACGGTAGGCGTTAAGCCTGCCAATGGTGAAACTAGCGAAACTAGCGACGATAGTTATACGATTTACACCTGCCCCATGCACCCCGAAATACGCCAGAAGCAAGCGGGTGCATGTCCTAAGTGCGGCATGGCGCTAGAGCCTTTAATAGCGCGTGCTGGTCAAGACGAAAATATTGAACTTGCTGATTTTAAGCGGCGTTTTATATGGACGCTGCCGCTGACAATTATCGTGGCCTTTTTAGCCATGTTTGGGCATCGCCTGCAGTTATTTAGCATGACCACGCAAAGTTGGGTTGAACTAACACTCACGCTACCCATTTATTTTTGGGCGGGTTGGCCGTTTTTGCATCGCGCGGTGCAATCGGTGATGAATGCTACCCCAAATATGTGGACCTTAATTGGTTTAGGCACATCGGCTGCGTTCATTTATAGCGTGGTGGCAACGATAGCACCGCAGGTTTTCCCTGCATCGTTTATATCGATGAATCGCGTCTCGGTATATTTTGAGGCAGCGGCAGTCATCATCTCGCTGACACTCTTGGGGCAAATTTTGGAACTCAAAGCGCGGTCGCAAACCTCAGCGGCCATTAAGTCATTGCTGGGACTGTCGCCCAAAACCGCGCGTCGGATAAATCTCGACGGCACTGAGCACGACGTGCCATTAACACAGGTACACCCTGACGATTTATTGCGGGTTCGGCCCGGTGAGAAAGTGCCCGTTGACGGTGTTGTGGTTGAGGGCAGTAGCGCTGTCGATGAATCAATGCTCACTGGCGAACCCATGCCCATTAGCAAAAAAAGTGGCGATCAGTTGATTGGCGCCACCATGAACACCAATGGCGCCCTCGTAATGCTCGCCAAAAAAGTGGGGTCGCAAACAGTGTTAGCCAGCATCGTGCAAATGGTCGCGCAAGCGCAACGCTCAAAAGCGCCCATGCAGCGCATGGCCGATAAAGTTGCAGCTTACTTTGTGGTCACGGTGATGGCTATTTCAGCACTAACGTTTTTGCTGTGGGGAATATGGGGGCCAGAGCCAAGCTGGGTTTATGGGCTTATTAACGCCGTTGCGGTATTAATCATCGCCTGTCCCTGTGCGCTTGGCTTGGCAACGCCAATGTCGATCATGGTGGCAACAGGCAATGCCGCTACGCAGGGCGTGTTGTTTCGCGATGCAGCGGCAATAGAAAATTTTTGCAAGGTCAATACCTTGATCGTGGATAAAACAGGTACGTTAACAGAAGGTAAGCCGCAATTTGACCGTGTTGTGGCGGCGCAAGGTTATAGCGAGGATGAGGTGCTACGCTTAGCCGCCAGCCTCGACCAAGGCAGCGAGCATCCGCTCGCGGTCGCTATTGTTAGTGCAGCACGTGCACAAACACTCGTGTTAGATAAGGCGGAAGATTTTGAATCGAGTACCGGTATTGGCGTACAGGGGCAGGTGGGCGGCAAGCACCTCGCCTTGGGCAATGCCGCACTGATGCAGCAGTTAGCCATTCCCTTTGCAGCGCTGCAAGCTCAGGCCGAAGCGCTGCAAGCAGAAGGAGCCAGCGTAATACTGCTCGCTGTAGACGGTAGCGCGGCTGGCCTGCTAGTAGTATCCGATCCAATCAAGGCCAGCACCGTTGAAGCATTAGCCGCGCTAAAGCTCGCCGGTATGCGCATCATTATGGCTACCGGCGATGGCCTTACCACCGCAAAATCAGTTAGTCAAAAACTCGGCATAACTGAAGTGCACGGCGAAGTTAAACCCGCAGACAAATTAGCGCTGGTAGAAAAACTGCAAAAAGAAGGGCGCATAGTCGCCATGGCCGGCGATGGCATCAACGACGCACCCGCGCTGGCTCGTGCCGATGTTGGCGTAGCGATGGGCACCGGTACCGACGTTGCCATGAACAGCGCCCAAGTAACCTTGGTAAAAGGTGATTTGCGCGGCATTGCCCAAGCCCGCGCCATTTCGGTAGCCACCGTAGCCAATATGAAACAGAACCTTGGCTTCGCGTTTGTGTACAACGCGCTCGGCATCCCGCTGGCCGCAGGCGCGCTCTATTTTTGGACCGGCTGGCTACTCTCGCCCATGATCGCCGCGCTAGCGATGAGTTTAAGTTCAGTGTCAGTCATTAGCAATGCACTGCGGCTGAAGAAATAGATAATTCGTACTCGACGGGATGTAGGGGCTAGTAATCATTCGCCCTCATGGTTGAATAAATTGAATGGGGCAGATGGCCTAGATGGGCGAAAGATTTTTCGCCCCTACAGGAACCGGCGGTGAATGATCCGCGCTTCATTCCCCTCGGTGGAGGGGTGGCCCGCAGGGACGGGGTGGTTGGTGGCATCGAAGCACGGTAATCGCGCTGGAATGACAAATACTTATTCGACCCACCCCAACTATTTCCACTCAATGTTAGCCACCGCACCGACCATTTAAATTGGTTTGTTTAACATCGTAGTGTGGCTAGCTGGTGAGAATAATGCAGTAACAAAATACCTGCGCAATCGACATGAAGTTAAATCATTACTACCGCACCTTCGCACTCAAATTTAAATAAAGGATTCAACATGAAACGTTCAAACCCATTTTTGGCGATCCCAGCAGCAGTGCTAGTTGCCTTTGCTGTTGCAGCCTGTGAAAAGCCGGTAGTTGTCCCTGTGCAACCTGTTGTTGTGCAAGTCCCCGTAGCCGTGCCCGGCCCTGCAGGACCTGCCGGACCTACAGGTAGCCAAGGTAACGATGGTATGAAGGGCGAACCCGGCAAACCTGGCTCAACAGTAATCGTAGTGCCACCAGAGCCTGTGCCTACACCTGTACCAGCACCAGCAAAATAATAACCTTGCCTTGTCGGCGCATTTAATCGAAATATTAAGGAGAAAGTCATGAGTATCGGAACCATTCTGTTGATTATTTTAGTGGTGATATTAATCGGCGCGATTCCCACGTGGCCACACAGTAAAAGTTGGGGTTACGGGCCTAGCGGTGGTTTGGGTGCGGTAATACTAATTTTGTTGGTGTTGCTGCTGATGGGTCGAATTTAAGCGACCGAATTGGGCGCAGCCCCCGTGCTGCGCTCACAAATGAAAGTAAAGTGCGCATGAGTAAGTATCTCTATTCCTATCTGGCAGTTGCCATCGTAATGATTGCGTTAGATGTATTGTGGCTTGGTGTAATCGCTAAGTCATTTTACGCGCGTGGTATTGGTCACCTGATGGCCGATAAACCTAACATAATCGCGGCGACATCGTTCTATCTCATGTTTGCAATCGGCGTGGTGTTTTTTGCTATTGCGCCAAACGCCAACGACGCAGAATGGTCAGGCTGGCGGCAAACGCTTATTGCCGCAGCGCTATTCGGATTTTTTGCCTACGCTACTTATGATTTAACCAACCTAGCAACGCTCAAAGATTGGCCGCTAAGTATATCGCTAATGGACATGGCTTGGGGCACCTTGGCTAGTGTAACGGCAGCCGCAGCGGGCAAATTTGTGCTGGAAAAAATTACCGCAACTTGATTTTTTCCGCGCCGCTAAATTACAACCTAACCCCTCATTGAGGAGCCTACGTGAACGACAAATTGGTGAGCAGTATCGAAGCCGCAACCCATGCCCGATTAGCCACCGCAGGCATCAATACGTCGCTGGTAGAAGTAGCAAATCAGCTAACGGTCAGCCAGATCAGTCTAGTCGTCATTTGTGCCGAAAACGGCACCATTGCTGGGGTAATTACCAAAACCGACATCATAAAGCAGCTCGGAAAATATGTAGGCAATGTCAGCAATAAAATCGCCGCCGATGTCATGAGCCGCGAGGTAACCTGCTGCGCCCCAACTGATTGCCTACCCGATGTGTTAGCGATGATGCGCCAGTTTGGTTTCGTCCACATCCCCGTAGTGGATGAAGGCGGAAAACCCATCGGCGTGGTTAACGCGCGTGATGCCTTACGGGCGCTCTTGGGTGAAGAAAAATATGAAGCAGCATTGCTGCGCGATTATGTAATGGGGATTGGTTATCAGTGACGGTCTTCGTTGCTACCAACCACCCCAGCTGGAGCTTGTGCGGAGCTTCGTTGCAAGCAACCGGGGTGGTTACCACAGGTTGAATAACCCCTAATCAGTAACAACAACTACCCAATCGCCCGATCAATAGACAAGCGCAAACGTGCTATTGCCGCATTGGTATCCGCTTCAAAGGTTTTCCATTTACTTTTTCCGGCGCGTTTTAATTCTATTAATTTATCTTCGGCAACTTTTAAATCGGCGCGCAAGCTAACAATTTGTGCATCTAGCGCTACTTTTGTATCAGCGGCAGCAACTTTAGTTTTTTCGTTTAAGGCAGCGAGCTTGGCTTTACCTTTGGCGATGTCTTCATCGGCTTGATCTAAATAGCGGATTAATTTTGCGCCATCATTTGTATACTCAAACCTTGGCATGGCTTTTACCGCATCTTTGGTCGCGCCGGGTAGTACTAATTTTTCGCCTAGGTCTTGAATTTGCGCTGCAGGGATGGCCACATCGTGTCTGCCTATGCCAATGAAGCCGCCAGCACCAATAATAATGTATGAAAGTTTTTTATCTGGCGAGATGATGAGGTCTGTCACTTTGCCTACTCGCTCATTATTTTCGTTGTATACCGTTTTGCCCAAAATGCTCTTCTTGGCGCTCCAGCCCATTGCCACTAGTTCGCGCAGCTCGATCGCGGCGATTCCAATGGTGGTGGAACCTGCTTGTTGGGCGTAGGCGGGAATTGCGGTGCCGCCAATAATGGCGCTGGTGCAAACAAACAACATCGCGTTGAATAATTTCTTATGCATGATATTTCCTTGTATTTGGCTGAAGGGTAAGGAGTGAAAGGCGAATAGGATACTGGCCTGAATACTGTTATAGACAATGAAAGCAGCGCCCGTCTGTACGCTGGCGAACAGATACTTTGGTGCACATGGCCTATGTTACGTATAGAGGCGCATATTGCTACGCGTCTAATATTTTTTACGCGCAAATTGGTCATGTTTTTAGAAAGCACCTTATGCAAGAATCTGGTATCAATCCGCCACCGGCTGTAGCGCCGGTAATAGCGTCAGCGCTAGCATCTGGCGATAGCGACCATAATGTTAACCACGCCGAGGTATTGGGGCAGGCAGCACTGCTGAAAACGGGAGCGCTGCAAAGCGCAATTTTAAAGAGCGCTAATTTTTCCATTATTGCCACGGACGAACGCGGCATCATTCAGCTTTTTAATGTGGGTGCCGAACGGATGTTGGGTTACACTGCGTTTGAGGTGGTTAATAAAATAAGCCCTAGCGATATTCATGATCCGCAAGAAGTGATGTTACGTGCCGATGCACTTAGTTTGGAATTAGGCACGCCAATTGCACCTGGGTTTGAAGCCCTTGCCTACAAGGCATCACGAGGCATGGAAGATATTTATGAGCTCACCTATGTGCGTAAGGATGGCACGCGGTTTCCAGCTATCGTCTCTATCACCGCCTTGCGTGATGACTACGGCACTATTATTGGCTATTTGTTGAACGGCACTGATAACTCAGTACGTAAGCAAGGTGAACTGCTCGTGCAAAACGCGATGGACGTTGCTAAAAAAGCCAACCAAGCAAAATCAGAATTTTTATCAAGCATGAGCCACGAGCTGCGCACTCCACTGAGCGCTATTTTGGGCTTTGCCCAACTCATTGAATCGGGCGATCCCGCCCCTACGCAATCGCAAAAGCGCGGTGTCGATCAAATTTTGCAGGCCGGTTGGTATCTGCTGGATTTAATCAATGAAATTCTCGATTTAGCGTTGATAGAATCGGGCAAACTCTCATTGTCTATTGAGCCGGTGTTGCTAAACGATGTAGCAGCAGATTGCCGCGCCATGATTGAGCAAAAAGCACAGAAGCGCAACGTCAGATTGCATTTTCCACAAAACGAAGCCGCTTATTTTGTGGAAGCGGATAGAACCCGGCTCAAGCAAGTGCTGATTAATTTACTTTCTAACGCCATTAAATACAATAAATCCGGTGGGGTGGTCACCGTGAGGTATGCAGCGATGTCAACCAGCCGAATTCGCATCAGTGTGGAAGACACCGGCGCCGGTTTAAGTGCTGCCCAGCAAGCGCAGTTATTTCAACCGTTTAATCGCTTGGGTCAAGAAGAAAACGCCCAAACAGGCACCGGCATTGGCTTGGTGGTGAGCAAGCGTTTGGTAGAGCTCATGGGCGGCGTTATTGGGGTGGAAAGCATTGAAGGCATTGGCTGTACCTTTTGGATAGAACTTAATTTAGTCAAAGCACCCATTGTTACCAGCCCAGAAAATAGCGGCGCATCCCCGCTTGCACCTAGTCAGAACCCATCGCCAAAAACTTCACCAGAAGCATTAACGGCGCTAACGGCACCAACTGCAACAGCTAGACCCGTTACCAGTCACGTGAAACCCAAATACACGTTACTTTATGTTGAAGATAACCCCGCCAACTTAATGCTGGTGGAAGCCATCATTGCGCGTCGTAACGATATCCGCCTGCTTAGTGCAATTGACGGTGATAGCGGCATTAAACTGGCGCGTTCGGCGCAGCCGGATTTAATTTTGATGGACATTAATTTACCCGGCATCAATGGCGTAAGTGCCTTAAAAGCGCTGTCCTTAGACGCCTCGACGGCGCACATTCCCGTCATGGCGCTAAGCGCGAATGCCATGCCGCGCGATATTGAGCGCGGCTTGGCCGCAGGGTTTTTTCGCTACATCACCAAGCCAATTAAAGTGGATGCGTTTTTAGCCACCTTAGATGTCGCCCTCAATTTTGTGGCAACCGGCGTTGATAGCCTTGCAAACTCTGCCACAGCGCCCTCGGCACCAATAGTGCCCTTAGCACCATTACCGCCGCCACTGGAAACAAATACCTTGGCACCGACCTAAGTCAAATAACCCTGTAAGCCCAATGCCCCTTAAATGAGTACATCGCCAGAAAATTTAAAAGCCTATACTGGGGCTATATCAGTGGTTGCGCCAACACCACGCAACATCACGCAACACCGCGTAAGGCCAAGCGAACCAGCGAACCAGCGAACCGCCGAACCACCGACTCACCGAACCAATAAGGGGCAACAGCATGACCACTAAAAAAAGTAGTAGCAGCCCTAAAAACACCGTGGCACCTACTGTGCCACTAGCAGTTGAAGCATCCACAGCATCATCGGCTACTAACAACACCCCCCCCGCTGGCGCTGATAAAAACTTTGCCATCGTCGGTATCGGTGCATCTGCGGGGGGATTAAAAGCCTTTGAAGCTTTTTTTTCTGGTATTCCCGCTGATACGGCATTGGATATGGCATTCGTGTTGGTGCAACACCTAGCACCAGACCATGAAAGTTTATTAACTGAGCTTATCCGCCGCATCACCCGGCTGCAGGTATTTGAAGTTGAAGACGGCATGGTCGTGCAGCCCGGCTGTATTTATATTATCCCTCCCGATAGAGATATGGCGTTTTTAAACGGCACCTTGCACCTATTAGAGCCTGCCGCACCGCGCGGGCACCGTTTGCCGATTGATTTTTTATTTAAATCCTTGGCACATGATCAACACGAACGCGCCATTGGTATCGTACTTTCCGGCACCGGTAGTGATGGCACCTTGGGCATCCGCGCCATAAAAAGCGAAGGGGGAATGGTGATGGTGCAAAACGCCACCACCGCTGAATTTGATGGCATGCCGCGCAGCGCATTGGCCACCGGCTTAGTTGATTACGAGTTAGAGCCAAAAGCCATGCCCGCACAGCTTATCGCCTATATTGCTCACGCCTTTGGCAAAGCATTACGGGCAGTGCCATCAAGCCTGCCACAGGATGAAAATGCCCTGCGCAAAATATTTATCTTATTGCGTGCGCAAACCGGCCATGATTTTTCGCAATATAAACCCAGCACCATTTGCCGCCGCATTGATCGGCGCATGGCCGTGCATCAACTCAGCACCGTAGAAGCTTATGTAAGATATTTACAGCAAACACCAGCCGAAATTGAAGCACTGTTTCATGATTTTTTAATTGGTGTCACCAGCTTTTTTCGCGACCCGAGTGCCTTTACGGAATGTGAAACGCAAGTTATTCCCAAACTGTTCGAAAATAAATCTGCAGGTGACACCATTCGCGTGTGGTCAACCGGTTGCTCCACTGGTGAAGAAGCCTATTCCCTCGCTATTTTGCTGCAAGAACGGATGCAAACGCTAAAACAAAGCTACAAACTACAGGTGTTTGCCACCGATATTGATAGCTACGCCATCGCCACTGCGCGTGCCGGTGTTTATCCGGCAAGCATTGCCAATGATATTTCGCCAGAACGGCTTGGCCGGTTTTTTACCTTGGAAACGGAAACGAACACCTATCGGGTGCACAAAATCATTCGCGATATGATGATTTTTTCTGAGCACAACATCATCAAAGACCCACCATTTTCTAAGCTAGATCTCATTAGTTGCCGCAATTTACTTATTTATATGGGATCGGACTTACAAAAGAAAATAATTGCGCTGTTTCACTACGCGCTCAACCCACGCGGCCTGCTATTTTTAGGTACATCAGAAACGGTGGGCGAATTGGGTGAGCTATTCGGGGTGCTAGATCGCAAATGTAAGCTCTACCACCGTAAGGAAGATTTTCAAGGCACCCACCGCGCCGCCCTTGGTCGGTTTATGCCGCATACACCGCTCACAGCAGCGCAAGATATGGCCTTAACACCGGCAAAAAAAGTGCAGGCGGCTGCGAAATTATCTATGCGTGAACTCACCGAGCAAACTCTGCTACAGCAGAGTGCCACGGTGGGGGTGCTGGTGAATGGGCAGGGTGATATTTTGTATTTGCATGGCCGTAGCGGCCTGTATTTAGAGCCAGCCCCCGGTGAAGCAGGCATAAATAATGTACTTAAAATGGCGCGAGAAGGGCTGCGCCGTGATTTAACCACAGCGCTATATAAGGCAGTGGGCAGCAACACATTTACGCGGGCGCGCCTGCTGTGGGTAAAAACGAATGGGCACTACACACAGGTTAATCTAAATATTTACCCAGTTAATACGCGGCTCCCAGGCGCACCCGTAGGGCTTCCGGCACCGCTTGAAGCATCGCTTTATCTGGTCACCCTAGATGAAGTGCCCACACCCGATGCGGCAAACGAGGCTCCGAACCAAACATCGAACGACGCGCCGAACCAAACACCAAACCGCGCACCGAACCAAACCGCCAACCCCGCAGCCCCTCACGCAGGTGCACTGCATCCGTCTGCCAGCGCCCAAGCAAACAAACACCAGAAAGACCAGAGAGATCATAAAGACCATAGAGACGCGAGCGCGCACATCGCCGAACTCAATGACGAGTTGCAAGCCAAAGAAGAATATTTGCGTGCCGCCAATGAAGAGCTGGAAACATCGAATGAAGAATTAAAATCGTCTAACGAAGAAATGCAATCGGTAAATGAAGAACTGCAGTCAAGCAACGAAGAATTAGAAACCGCAAAAGAAGAAATGCAGTCTATTAACGAAGAACTAAGCACCGTAAATAGTGAGTTGCAAACCAAGGTAGCTGATTTATCCCGCTCTAATAACGATATGAATAATTTGCTGGCGGGCACCGGCATTGGTACTATTTTTATTGATTATCAGTTGCGTATTTTGCGGTTTACCCCAGCCGCTACCTTAATTATTAATTTAATTATGAGTGATGTAGGCCGCCCCGTTGGTCATATTGTTTCTAATCTGGTGAAATACGATAGCTTAGTGGCAGATGTGCAGGATGTTTTAAAAACCTTGGTGCCCAAAGAAGTCACGGTACAAACCCTCGAAGATAAGTTTTACACCATGCGGATATTGCCCTACCGCACCTTGGAAAACGTGATTGAAGGCGCGGTGATTACCTTTGTTGAAATCACTGAAATGGTACGTACTCGCGCCGCATTGGGCAAGGCCAATGCCTTGGTGCGCTTGGCGGTGGTGGTGCGCGATGCGTTTGATGCCATTACCGTGCAAGACCTCACTGGCCGCATTACCGCATGGAACCCCGGTGCCACGCGTATGTATGGCTGGGCCGAAGCTGAAGCGCTGAGCATGAACGCGCGTGACCGTATTCCGCAGCGCCTGCAAGAGCAGGCGCTGGCACGTATACATCAGCTCAGCCAAGCGGAAATATTAGAACCCTATCAAACCGAACGGCTTGCAAAAAATGGCCAAACGCTGCACGTATCATTAACTTCTACCGCGCTGGTGAACGAGGCTGGTGAGATGTACGCTATTGCCACAACAGAGCGCGTTAAAGAATCAAAAATAGCTCAGAAATAAGCCAAAACTTAAACCGCAATACTGAACCCGAAACAGGTGTACCGATGCCCAATAGAACCGACCCTTCAAAGCCCAGTGCTAAGGCCAGCACTAAGTCTATTACTAAAACAATTACCAAGCCCAATACCATACCAAATGGTGCGCAGGATGTTGCGCCGGATGTTGCAGTGGATATAACGCCAGAGGTAACAGCAGATGCGCCTGTAAACGGGCAAGCCACGCGGCCACTCGCACCGTATGAAGCCCTACGCGCCCGTGCCGAAAAAACCATCACATTACCAGCGCCCGCAGATGCGCAACGGGCTGAAGGCGCGTTGGCATCAACAAGAACAGACCCCTTGCATCCTAATGTAATGCAACGCGCGTCGCATGAGTTGCATGTGCATCAAATTGAGTTGGAGATGCAAAATGAGGAGTTGCGGCTCACCCAAGCGGCGTTGGAAACCAGCCGCGCCCGCTATTTTGATCTTTACGATATGGCACCCGTAGGCTATTGCACCATCGGTAAGAGTGGCTTAATACTTGAAGCCAATTTTGCGGCCGCTACCCTATTCGGCATGCAGCGCGGCAAAGTAGTAGGGGAGCGTTTTACGCGCTTTATCGCTACTAAAGCGCAAGATAGTTTTTACCTGCGCCGCACCCAAGCGCCAAATTCAGGGCAGGCGCAGTCAATGGATATTCAAATGGTGCAGCGCAGCGGCACACCATTTTGGGCAAACCTCACTTTTACCGTGATTACCCAGCCGCAAATAGCGGAGGACACGGAAGAAGTGCGCATTGCCATTAGCGATATTTCACCACGCAAGCACGCCGAGCAGATTGTCCGCGAAAGTGAAGCCAATTACCGACATTTATTTAATTTGATCGATCAAGGTTTTTGCATTCTTGAGATGGTATTTGACGCGAAAAAAAATCCGGTTGACTATCGTTTTGTTGAGGCAAATCCGGCGTTTGAAAAGCAATCGGGGCTCACCCAAGTTGTGGGCAGATGTATGTCTGCCATTGCCCCAAGTAATGAATCATACTGGGTTGATACCTACGCCAAAGTAGCGCTCACCGGAAAGCCGGTGCGGCTGGTGAACGAAGCCAAAGGCTTAAACCGCTGGTTTGATATATATGCTTTTAGAATTGGTAATGTGGAAAACGGCAAAGTAGCCGTGCTGTTTAACAATATTACCGAGCAGCGCATCCTCGATGCCGAGCGGCTTGATTTAAACCGCTTGTTGGAAAACAAAAATACGAATCTTGAAATCGCCATGCAAATGGCGGATAAAGCGAACCAAGCAAAATCAGATTTTTTATCGAGCATGAGCCATGAATTACGCACTCCTTTGGGCGCTATTTTAGGCTTTGCCCAATTGCTTGATTCAGGAACCCCCCCACCCACGCCCACGCAAAAACGCAGTGTCGATCAAATCTTGCAGGCGGGCTGGTATTTGCTAGAGCTCATTAATGAAATACTAGATTTAGCCCTCATAGAATCAGGAAAACTCTCGCTTTCTGTTGAGCCTATGTCGTTAACCCAAGCCATGCAAGAATGCCAAGCAATGGTGGAGCCGCAGGCGGAAAAACGCAATATCGGTATTACTTTTCCCTCAGCCGATCTAGTGCATTACGCCCACGCCGATTTAACCCGCGTGAAGCAAGTGCTACTCAATATGTTATCCAATGCCATCAAATACAACAAAGAGGGCGGCACCGTGGTGGTGCGTTGCATTACCAGTGGCAGCGCGCGTATTCGGGTTTGTGTGGAAGACACGGGTGATGGCTTAACGGCCGATCAAATTGCGCATTTGTTTCAGCCCTTTAACCGTCTAGGGCGCGATGCCGCTACCGAAGAAGGTACTGGCATTGGGCTGGTGGTGTGCAAACGCTTGGTAGAACTGATGGGCGGCATTATTGGTGTGGATAGCATCGTGGGTAAGGGCAGTGTGTTTTGGTTTGAATTGAACTTGGCACCAGCGGCACCCGCTGCAATCGTGGCCTTGCCTGAAACACTCCCCCCAACACCAACCGTAACTGAACCCTCAGCACCGCCCCCCCTCAGCGTTAATGCTGAGAGTGCGCTATCACCCGATGCGTTGACGGCACTGCAAGCACGCCAAGGTGCTATTGATCCGTCGGTACAGGCTTTAAGTCCGACCCGTACCTTGCTCTATGTGGAAGATAACCCCGCTAATTTAATGCTGGTAGAGGAAATTGTGAAGCGCATGCCGAATGTGAAACTGCTATCCGCCGCTGATGGTAAGTCGGGCATTGCCTTGGCACGCAGCACCTTGCCCGATGTGATTTTGATGGACATCAATTTACCCGGCATGAGCGGTTTAGTTGCCCTTGAGCACTTGCTGGCAGACCCTATAACGGCGCATATTCCGGTGATTGCGTTAAGTGCTAACGCCATGCCCTATGATATTGAAAATGGGCTAGGGCTGGGCTTCTTCCGCTATTTAACCAAACCCCTAAAAGTACCCGAATTTTTGGCAAACTTGGATTTAGCGCTGGCTTTGCATGGTTCAAAATTGGCCGTAGCCGCACATTATGGTAAGCCCGAGCAGGCAGCCAAGCAAGATGCCACCCTGCCGATGGGTGAATCAGCTATCGCACCCACAGTTGCAAACGGAGAAATGAAATGATGATAAGTTCAACCGCTATTCTTAACGCCAGCATCTTAATTGTTGACGACCAAACCGTAAACGTACTGCTGCTAGAACAATTGCTGTCTGAAGCTGGCTACACGCAGGTGAGCAGCACCATGAGGCCAATGGAAGTTTGCGCACTGCATCAGGCCAATAATTACGATTTAATTTTGCTGGATTTACAAATGCCAGAAATGGATGGCTTTCAAGTGATGGAAGCGCTCCAAGCCGTTGAAACGCGCGGCTATATTCCAGTGATCGTACTTACCGCCCAGCCCGCGCATAAACTACGGGCGCTACAAGCAGGTGCTAAAGACTTTATTAGTAAACCGTTTGATTTGGTAGAAGTAAAAACGCGCATTCACAATATGCTGGAAGTACGCCTGCTGTATAAGGAATTAGAAAAACACAACCAGCAACTAGAAAAAACCGTAACCGAGCGCACTGCCGAGTTACGTGAAAGTGAAGCGCGGTATCGCAGCCTGACTGAATTAGCGTCAGACTGGTATTGGGAACAAGACGAAAATGCGCTATTTACCAGGGTTTCCGGCCCCGTGGCAGAGATGTTGGGCGTGAGAGTTTCCGGTGCAGAACCGGCCAATGAAACAGCGCTAGTTAAAACGCCAAATCACGGTTGGAACGAAACCGAACGTGCGGTGCTCAATGCAAAAATTGCCGCCCGACAACCGTTTATTGATTATGTATTGCACCGAGTGAATGCCGACGGCACTACCCAACAATTTAGGGTGAGCGGCCAACCTATGTTTAACGAATCGCTTAAGTTTTTAGGCTATCGCGGTGTGGGTGTGGAATTTTCGGAAACGAAACAAGATGGCCACGCCTAATATGGTTGCAGGCATCATTACCCCCAGTCCGCGACAAAATAAACTGCTTGCGAGCCTGCCGTCAGCAGATTTAGCCAATTTCGCGGCAAGTTTAGAATTAGTGTCGCTACCGCTAGGCACCATGCTCTATGAGCCCAATGCACGTTTGCAATATGCGTATTTTCCTGTAAGCGTTATCGTGGCGCTGTACTATGTGTGCGAATCCGGTGCGTCCGCAGAAATGACCAGCGTCGGTAACGAGGGCATGGTAGGCGTAGCGCTATTTTTGGGCGGCAACACCACCAGCAGCGCCGCAATGGTACACACGGCAGGTACCGCCTATCGGCTTGACCATAAGGTGCTAACGACTGAATTTGCAAGGTCAGGCAGATTGCATGACGCACTGCTACGCTACACCCAAGTGCTATATACGCAAGTGTCGCAAACGGCAGTGTGCTACCGCCATCACCCCCTAGAGCAACAACTATCGCGCTGGCTGCTACAAACCCATGAACGCCTAGCCACGGACGAATTAGCAATTACGCAAGAACTGGTGTCCAACCTACTAGGCGTGCGCCGCGAAAGCATTACCGAAGCCGCCGGAAACCTACAACGCGCCGGCCTAATTAGCTACCGCCGTGGTCACATAGCGGTACTCAATAAAGCTGGGCTAGAAAAACACACCTGCGAATGCTATGCAGTGATAAAAAAAGAACAGCGGCGGTTGGCGGGGGGCTAGGATCAGCGCGATGTAGGGGCGCGGCATGCGGTGCCCGTAGGGTGAAAATATGACGGCGGTGCATATGCCGAAACGATAAAAATACGATGGTCGTATGTATGCCCAAATGGTTGTTATGTGACGTTGATCGCAAGACAGGTGCGTCCGTGCCAACACGACGAGGGCGTATGCAAT
Organism: Betaproteobacteria bacterium; assembly: GCA_031376425.1. GTDB lineage: Bacteria > Pseudomonadota > Gammaproteobacteria > Burkholderiales > Usitatibacteraceae > JANMDR01. The sequence goes on along the minus strand of JANMDR010000178.1, from coordinate 11,203 downwards.
ACGCCCCTACAGAGGCGGCGAACTCCGTTGTCGGCGTATAGGATCACCGCCGTTGTTTGGGCGCATTGCATGCGCCCAAACGGTGAAAATATGACGGCGGTGTATATGCCGAAACGATAAAAATACGACGGTCGTATCCATGCCCAAATCGTTGTTATGCGACGTTGATCACAAGATATATGCGTCCGTGCCAACACGACGAGGGCGTATGCAATACGCCCCTACAGAGGCGGCGAACTCCGTTGTTAGCATATAGCATCACCGCCGTTGTAGGGGCACGGCATGCCGTGCCCAAACGGTGCGCACCGCGATATTTTCAAGAATGGGCACTACCCTCCCGTACCGCGCCGCCAAGTTCATTTTAAAAGTCGGGGGATGTCGTGGGCAACTGTTTGAGCGGGCGCTGCTTTCCTCACCACGAAGAGCAATAAAACCGCCTGCGATTTTTGCCCACGCCCGACTTTTCAAATTAACTTGGGGACTTTTCCGTAGCTTTATCACGGAAAAGCGGCGTGGCGGGTGTGCTTTTCTTTGGTTACTTTCTTTTTGCACAAGCAAAAGAAAGTGACTTGCTGGCGTCAACCACGCCACGGCGGATGAACGCATAGTGCCGATTATTAGATCGTATTGGTGAACACACACCATCCAAACGGTGAAAATATGATGGTCGTATGTATGCACAAATCGTTGTTATGCGACGCCGATCACAAGACAGGTGCGTCTGTGCCAACACGACGAGGGCGAATGATTATTCGCCACTACAAGTTGCGCGGCGAATGTCACGATTGCATACGCGCGGTATGCCACGGTCGGTTGTACCCGACAGGCACGATATCGGACATGCCACGGTTGTAGGGGCACGGCATGCCGTGCCCGTAGGGTAGTTGCATTCCGTTGTGAGCGTATAACATTACCGCCGCGGTAGGGGCGAAAAATCTTTCGCCCAAACGATATAAATACAAAGACCGTGTATATGTTCCAATCATCGTTGTGCGCTGTCAACTACAAGCTAGATGCGTCTGTTGGCGCACAGACACACACTTTCTTAACCATCATACTTTGCGCTATAAAATCATCTTTCTAGGCCAATCATGTGCATCATCTTCCGCAGTTTTCCGCTACTGCTCGCCATCGCTCTTACTGTGCATTTGCCACTGGCGGCCGCAAAATCGGGCAACGAAATCAGCGAGGCTTATAGCTTAAGCCAAAATCAAAATTCCGTCGCAAATAATTTACCGTTCGAACGCGGCATGCGTAGCGCCACTGGTATTGCGCTAAATGATGGTGCCCGTAGCGCCTTGCAAACAGCGGCTGTTGCCGCGCAATCATCGCCTGTACCAATCACTCTACGTGCCGCTATTGATGCATCGCAAACAGTAAACTTAATCTTTACCAATGTAGCTTTGCTTGATGCCCGTAAACCTACCTTGGGCTATCAGGCTGTGGGTGTTGTTGAGGGTGCTGCAGGCAGTAGCGTAATTTGGGTAGATCGTGCTGGCGTTGTTTCTGCGATTATTCAATGGCAAGATCGGCAGTTGCAAAATCGGCAAATCCAAATTCGCCCAATGCCGGTTGCTGGCGTGGCGCTCGCAAGTGGCAAAAAAACTTCTATCGCCGCTAAATTCGAAGCAGCGCCAGCCGTCGCATCAGACCAGTACCTGCTGGTGGACATTGATCAGCAGCAGTTTCGTGACCACCCAGATGTTGCGATGGCACCTGAAGCCGCAGTGGCTGTGGCTGCAGATAAGCAAGGCTATAGCGCCAACACCACAGTAGCCGCCACCAAGGTATCAAAAGGCGCTACGCCGAGCCAATCATTGGCCGAAGATATTGGTTCCACTATTGATGTGCTCATCGTTTATACCGCCGCTGCCGTTCGCGCTATTGGTGGTGCAGCGGCGATGGATAGTCACATTAGTTTAGCCATTGCCCAAACCAATCAGGCTTACGCCTTAAGTGGGGTCAGGCAGCAATTGCGGCTAGTGCATATTGCGCCGGTAGATTATGCGGAAACCGGTGATCTAAATCTCGATTTGGGAGCACTACGCACCAATGGCGATGGCACCTTGGACGATGTGCATTTATTACGTGATGCTTATGGCGCGGATATCGTGAGTTTGTGGGTGGAAGATGGCGGCAATAGTTGCGGCCAAAGTGTGGTGATGAGCACAGTGGGTGCCTATTATGCACGGAGCGCATTCAATGTTGTGGCACGTAGTTGCGCCGTTGGTAATTATTCGTTTGCGCATGAGTTGGGGCATAACATGGGCTTGCGCCATGATGCCTTTGTTGATCCCGAAGCCACACCCTATGCCTATGCGCATGGCTATGTAGATGTGGCAAATAAATTTCGCACCATCATGGCCTATGACGATGCCTGTGTAGCCGCCAAAACCTCATGTACCCGCATTGGTCAGTTTTCAAGTGCTAGCGCCACCTATGGTCAGTTTGCCACTGGCAACATTGCCTTGGCAAATGCGGCAGCGGCGCTTAATGCTACGCGCACTACGGCGGCGGCGTTTAAAACCGGCATTAATTTAAGCGCGGCGGGGTCAATCCAGTTTTATCCACAAAACTATAGTGTGATTGAAGGCAAAACTGTAGCGCTTAAGGTCTCGCGTTTGGGTGGCAGTGGCGGTATTGCTTCCGTGCGCTATCTAACATCGCAGCAAACGGCAACACCTAATATTGATTTTCGGAGTACCAGCGGAATTTTAATTTGGCGCGATGGTGAGGATGGCGAAAAAATAATTCTTATTGATACCTTGCCCGACAGCGTTAATGAGGGTACGGAAAAATTTAAGGTAGAGCTGTTTGATTTTGTAGGCGCAACACCGCTCGCCAACAGTATTAATGGCGGCAGCACGGCGATTGTGGAAATTTTTGATAGCGCGGTGGATACGTTTCCACTCGCTTGTGTGTTGCCCACCCAAGGTTGGTCAACCCCAATAACGGCAAGTACGGGTTGGGGCGTGGGGCGCGATGCGAGTACCGAAGGTGGCTGTAGCTTAAAATCAAACCCCATGCTTAGCGTGGGTAATTCCACCCGTGCCCAGTTGCAATTTGAAGGCGAGTTTACGGCTGGCATTATCAGCTTTGATCGCCGCGTGTTTAGCGAGCAAAGTTTTGATTGCTTCCGCTTTCGGGTTGACGGCATTGCCGTGCAATTGGGCGGTACGTGTGATGATGCTGGTGGTGTAGGGGTGTCGGGCAATATGGAGTGGTCGCGTATTGAAGTGCCTATTACCGCTGGCCGCCATACCTTGCTATGGTCGTATGAGAAAGACGGCAATACCTCCGTAGGGGGGGATGCTGCATGGATTGATAGGCTTAGTATGCCGCTGCCCACGCAGCTGGCTAGGCTTGAAGTGCGCCGCTTAAATAGTATAGGCGGCACGGGAGGTGGTATTGGCAGTGCGCCTAATAGTGGCGCAGGCAATGTGATAGCGCAAACAGTCGGCATAAATTGCGGCACAATTTGTAGCGCAGATATGCTTAGCGGTAGCGTTGTAACGCTAACCGCCATACCCGATGTGCAATCTATTTTGGTTGGTTGGACAATCAATGGCGTAGTCATGTGCCCGGTAGAACCCAATAGCGCTGCGGCATTTAATGGCAGCCAGTGTGCTATCACGATTGCGAATGCCACCCAAGCCGTGATTAATTTCGCCCAGCGTCCAGCACGTGCAGGTGCCGTTATTCAGATTGCGGCAAATGCGCCATCAAGTAAAATGGCCGCAGCGATCATGTTGCAGATTAGTGTGATAGCAAACAATCCCACCGGCGCAGTTGAGGTACGACGCGTAAACACGGCGAACGCTGCCATAGAGGTTACTTGTGCCAACTTAGCGCTAACAGATGGGCAGGCGCTGTGTACCGTGCCAGCTAATGCCCAAGCGCTTGGGCTTAATTTATATCAAGTGACCTACCTTGGCGACGCAGCCAATGCCGGTGCCCAAGAAACCATGCGCTATTTTGTTGCTGATGACACGACTAGCGCTGCCGTCAGCCTAACGCTCACTATTGAACCCGCTACGCCCATACTAGGCCAAGCTGTAAAGGTAACGGCCTTGGTGATGGCGACGATCACGCCCGCTGACAATATCGCGCCACAGGGATTGGTGCGCTTTCTGGATGCTGCGGGCAATGTCATTTGTGTAGCCCCCCCTTTGTTGCCACTTTCCAGCATTAGTAGCGGTGGCAATACCAGTAGCAATACGAGTATATGGGCGGCAACATCCTGTAGTTTTGTGGCTACGGCAGCGGCAGTCAGTCCGCAAATAATAGCGGCACGTTATGCACCGAGCACCATGAGTATTGATGTGGCGTCGGCCAGTTTAAGCTATATGGTGGGCACTGGTCTGGCACCTGATTACACCGATATGTGGTGGGCAGGGGAATCGCAAAACGGCTGGGGCATGAGCATTACCCAGCATGGGAATACGCAATTTAACGTGCTCTATGTGTATAACGCAGCCGGTAAACCAATTTGGGTAGTGATGCCCGGTGGCAGCTGGAACACATCGTTCACTGAATACAGTGGCGCAGTGTATGAACCCACTTCCGCACCGTATTATGTCGCCGCCGTTATCCCGTTTACCGTGGGTAAACCGGTGGGTAATGTGGTGCTCACATTCACCAGCATGCAAACGGCAGTGCTGCGATACAACATTAACGGGGTAAACGGCAGCAAGAATATTCAGCGCCAATCTTTTGGTAGCGCCCGCCCAGATGAAGCCAGCACCACGCGCCTACCTGTAGGCGATTTGTGGTGGGGCGGTATTGCTGAAAATGGTTGGGGCATTAATATTGCCCAGCAGGGCACCACCCTTTTTGGTGTGTGGTACACCTATGATAATCTCGGCAACACCACATGGATGGTACTTCCCGGTGGCACATGGCAAAACAATATATACAGCGGCAGTTTGTACACCACGACCGCCAGTGCCTGGCTAGGCAATGGCTACAATGCCAACGCCCTACGCGTTAGCGCCGCTGGATCACTACGGATTGAGTTTTTTGATACGAGCACAGCACTGATGCACGTAGAAATACCCGCGCAGAATTTTAAGCAGTCTAAAGTGATTTTACGGCAGCAGTTTTAATTCGATAGCAGTTGCACAGTAGGGCACGGCATGCCGTGCCCGCCCTGGACAAACCAGCCTTGGTGTACCACGCGCCTGCAATTGGGATATACCGTTCGCCTGCAATCGTGATGCTCGCCTCCCAACTTGTAGGGGCGAATAATCATTCGCCCTTGTCGTGTTGGCACAGGCGCACGTATCTTGTGATCGACATTGCATAACACGCGTGTGAGCAAATGTAAGGCCATCATATTTTGATCATTTGGGCGGCGAGTGTTCACAAACAGGATTTAATAATCGGCACTATACGTTCATCCACCATGGCGTGGTTGACGCCAGCAAGTCACTTTCTTTTGCTTGTGCAAAAAGAAAGTAACCCAAGAAAAGCACACCCGCCACGCCGCGCGTCTCGCCAAAAACAAAAGCGGCTCGTGCGTCCCCAAGTTAATTTGAAAAGTCGGGCGTGGGCAAAACTCGCGGGCGGTTGTATTGCGCTTCGTGGTCAGGAAAAGCAGCGCCCGCTCAAACAGTTGCCCACGACATCCCCCCGACTTTTCAAATAAACTTGGCGGCGCGGTACGGGATGGTAACGCCCATTCTTGCCAAAATCGCGGTGGGTGCCGTAGGGGCACCGCATGCCGTGCCCGTACAAATCGTGGCATGCCGTGCCCGCTCTGGCTTGTCGTGTTGACACGAGCGCACGTATCTTGTGATCGACATCGCATAACACGCGTGTGAGCACCTGCAAGGCCATCATATTTTGATCATTTGGGCGCATGCCAATGGTACCTGAGCCCGTACAAATCACGGCATGCCGTGCCATTACGTTTGGGTAGGATGGGCGAGAGATTATCCTCCCCTAGGCCATAGTAGGAAAATGGAAAATCTACATCACTTGATGATGCAAAAAATGCCTTGAAGAACCCCTATTTACGGGTTTCTTCAAGGCGCTTTTGGGATTGTGTTGCGCTGCTGCTTATAGCGCTTTGTTACCGCCAATAACCCGAAGCAGCACCATCACAATGGCGACAACAAGTAGAATATGAATCAATCCGCCCATGGTGTAGGCCGTCACGAGGCCGAGTAACCAGAGGATAATCATTACAACAGCAATGGTATAGAGCATGATAATTTCCTTTTTTGTTATTTATCGATGAAACGAAGCAACGGCAGCAGTAATATCAAACGCAATAATTGCTACCGTTGATGCTTAGCGCTTATTCCCAGTACGGCGGACGTTCGTAATACTTGTAAACCGTGCGATGCCACTGCTCGTCAGCCATTGATGGCCAATTATCGGCATCAAAGCCTGGTGCAGCTTCTAATCGTGCTTTGGAAATATCCAGCACATATTTGCCTTTTGGTACATCGTATTCCATTGAACTAAATGGGATGGCAAACAATTTTTCGCCGATGGTTAAGAAACCGCCAAACGACACCACAGCGTAGACAATTTTGCCTGTGTGCGGATCGATGACCACTTCTTTAACATCGCCAAGATCATCGCCATTAGGACTGATTACGTCGGTACCGATGATGCTTGATGCTTTAACGGGTGAGTGTGAAAATGTATTAATGTGATTCATGAATATTCTCCAATTACGAGTTTATAAAGGCAGGAGCTTAATCTAGCGCGTAACGCGTCGCATGGTTATGTGTAGGGCGTTCTTGCACTTGAATCTCCAGCCACCAGAATAACGAAGACGCTTAATTTTAACGGTGCGGCAGCGTACGTATAGTGAAAGTAGATGTGCAATAAATTAGTAACGCCTAAAAATAGGTTGCTGTGCAATAGCCAGCGCCAACGCCGCTTCTAAACGGCGAATGCGTTCTAGCAGGGTGAGCGTGATGGCGAGTTCATGTGCGCCAAGGTGCATATCATCGCGTAATCGCCGCACTTGGTTGACGATAAAAACGCAGTCAGCATTAAATTGCCAAGGTGTGCTGCTTAGGCTTATCGGCACTAGAACGTCGTGCTCAATAAGTTCTTGTATTTCTGCTGATGAAGCACCCGTGAGGGCTTCAATATCGTCAAAGCCAAGATTGCGGCCGCTGTCTAGCCACACCAAATCAAAATCTATCGCTGCATTGTTAGGCTGCATTGTTCTGCTCCACAGTAAAGTGTTGGCGCGGTGCAAAGGTAGCGCCTGTCGCAAGGTCGGTGAATAGGGTTTTTTCGGTTTCGCTTAAAGTTGGCGGCAACACAATTTTAATGAGCGCCAATAAATTGCCACTGCTACCATCTGCTTTGGGTAGCCCACGTTTACTCAGCCGCAGTTGCTGGCCGCTATTGGTGCAAGGCGCTACTTTAAGGCTTACCACACCGCCTAACGTTGGGATATCAACCGTTGCCCCTAATGCCGCTTCCCAAGGCGTAATAGGCAGGTCGATATATAGATCATGGCCCGATACGCGATAGAGCGGATGCGGATAGAAGCTGATGGTAAGGTATAAATCACCATCACGACCACCGTTCAGGCCCTTGCCGCCTTGCCCGCGCAGCCGCAGACGTTGCCCCGCGTGGGCGCCTTTGGGTACGTTTACATTGAAGGTGCGCAGCTCGCGATGCATATTATGTTGAGCATCGTATACGGGCATACTTAAATTTAGCGCAACCTTGGTGCCGGTATAGGCTTCTTCTAAACTAATTTGCGTTGCCACTTCAAAATCTTCACCAGCCATCGGAAAGTTAGCCCGTGCTTGCCCATGTCCTGCAGCGCCACCACCACCTCGGTGACGCGTAAAGCTGGCAAACAAATCAGAAAGGTCAATGCCTTCCGCCGAAGCAGCACCGTTATTAAATTGGCTATTGAAGGCATTGCCCCAGTCTTGCGAAGGTTCAAATTCCTGCCCCGGCTTGTAGCTGCCTAAACGGTCATAAGCCTCGCGTTTTTCAGTATCTTTGATGGTTTGATAGGCTTCAGCAACGTCTTTAAATTTAGCCTCACCCTCCGGGTCTTTAGACACATCAGGATGATATTTTCGCGCGAGTTTTTGATAGGATTTTTTTATCTCCGCCGCCGTCGCGGTGCGCTCCACATTAAGAATGCTGTAGTAGTCTTTATATTTCATGCGCACTCTTTTTTAGATGGTGGATTAGTTAGCAAGCTATCGGACTATAGTCAAATATTGGCGCGGCACGGCAAATTAATTGCCGTGATAAAGCTTGGATCACGTCTTCAAAAAATCCAGCAACGCGTCATTGAATTCTTTTGCGTGCGACAGATTCAAGCCGTGGGGCGCACCTTTCAGCGTCACGAGTTTGCTGTGGGCAACGGCGCGATGGGTGCGCTGACCGGAACCGGCGAAGGGCACGATACCGTCTGCATCGCCGTGGATGACTAAGGTGGGCACCGTTATCTTTTTCAGGTCTTCGCGGAAATCAGTGGTGGCAAATGAATCCATACACGCCAGTGCCGCATCTTGCGCCGACTCTTGGCAGATCGTGATTGCTGCATTCCGCTGTAACTCAGTGACCAGCAAAGTGCCATTGGCGGAAAAAAAGTTCTTGGTGAAGTTGTCAAAGTAGGTATCAGGATCTAGCTCGAAGGCCGCCTTCTTTTCGGCTGCCTTCTCAGGGGTGAGCGGCCCTTCGGGGTTGTCTGCCGTTTTCAAAAGATAGGGTGTTACGGCTGCGGCAAACACCACGCTATGCAGCCGCGATTCGCCATGCCGCGTGATGTAGCGCGCTACTTCGCCCCCGCCCATTGAAAAACCGACCAAGGTCACGTCCTGCAATTTGCAAGTGTCCAATACGTGTTGCAGATCGTCAGCCAGTGTGTCGTAGCTATAGCCTGATTCCGGCTTGTCCGAACGACCAAAGCCTCTACGGTCATAGGCCACTACGCGATAGCCAGCGCCCTGTAGCACCGACACCTGCGGCTCCCAAGCCTCTGCCGACAGCGGCCAGCCGTGGATGAGCACGACGGGGCGGCCACTACCGCCGCTGTCCTCAATATGTAGTCGTACAGCGTTATTAGGTGCCGTAGTGGCAGCACTTACACTGTGCAGATTCGCCGTGGTGAGTTGGTCTTCAATAGGTGCGGCGGTAGATGAATGGCTGGCAGATGAATTCATGTAGTTCTCCTAAATGATGTGGCGATAGAGCACGCACGAGGCGCGCTCTTGAAATTGTTGCACCATCATAAATCGCTCACACGCGACGCATCTGTGCGGCAGCGAACAGTAGCTAATCTGATGCCTGCTCGGTTCGTTAACGCACAGACTGCGCCAATACTGAAAGCGCAAGCTAGGCGCTGTAGTCATCGAAGTTACCGCCTTTGCGTTTTTAGCGCCCACACACTTTAAGGAATTAAAAAAATGAAACCCATTCCCTCGCTTCGTATTTTAAGTATTCTCACCTTGTCATCGCTCCTCGCGGCCTCGGCAACTTTGGCATTTGCGCAGGATTCAAAGTATTACTACGGCGGCCTTGCTATTGGCGAGTCGCGTTCTAAATTTGATGCGGATCGCATTGCGGGTAATGTACTGGGTAGCTCGGCTATCACTACTTACACCAGCAGCGACAATAAGGGCACCGCGTTCAAAATTTTTGGTGGCTATCAAATGAATCAAAATTGGGCTTTGGAATTAGGCTATTTTGATTTAGGTAAATTTGGTATCAGTGCAGCAACACTACCACCAGGTGCACTTAATGGCGAAATAAAAGTACGCGGTATCAATATGGATTTGGTTGGCACGCTGCCGATGACCGATAGGTTCTCGGTGTTCGCACGGGTAGGTGCGCAGTACGCCCGCACCCATGATGCGTTTTACGGCGGCGGCCCTAGCTACTTAATTGATACTAGTCGTAGCACGCGTAAAACTAACTTGAAAGCCGGTGTTGGTGTGCAGTATGAATTTACGCCCGCGTTTATTATGCGCGGCGAAGTTGAGCGCTATCGGGTGGATGATGCGGTGAGTGGTCGCGCTGATATTAATGCTGCTTCCATTAGCTTTGTATTTCCATTTGATCGTTCGCCCAGATATCGTGCAGTAGCGGCAACACCAGAGTATGTGGCACCGCCGCCTGCCAATGTTGCGCCGTATGTGGCACCAGCGCCAGCTGTGCCGCCTGCGCCGGTAGTGGTGACACCGCCAGCACCAGTCGTGGTGACGCCACCTGCGCCAGTAGAAATTCGCCGCATGAGCTTTGCCGCCGAATCGCTATTTGGTTTTGATGCGTCTACGGTGCGACCCGAAGGTCAAGCGGCATTGAATACGTTTGTGCAAGAGTTAAGAAACATGCGCTATGACACTATCGCCGTGACTGGCCACACTGATCGCATCGGCTCGCCAGCATATAACCAAAAATTGTCACTACGTCGTGCTGATGCAGTGAAAGCCTATCTAGTGAGCGCAGGTATTGATGGCAATAAAATTTCCGCTACTGGCGAAGGTGAATCACGGCCCATTACCAATCCGCAAGACTGCGTTGGCGAGAAAGCCAGCAAAAAGCTTATCGCTTGTTTGCAACCAGATCGTCGCGTGGACGTTAGCGTATCGGCCGTACGTTAACCGTTTCAACTCCGTAAGTCTTCTAATACCGCATTATGTCGGCGCTAGTTTAAATATAAATTAGCGCCGATGGTGTGGTAATTTTTAAAGGAATCATCATGAACAGCAGCAAAAAAATAATCGGTACAGTGTTACTAGGTGTAGGTGCATGGTTTGTTACAAACTATGTGTTTAAGGAAATACAAAAGCGCGACTTAAGTGCAAGAAAGCTGCTAAAGCGCGAAGCCACCCAAGAATGGGAAGGCGAGGGCGGTTCTATTATTGAAGCAAAACCAAAGGAGCAGTCACCGTCAAACGCACCATCAAACCCGCTGTCAATGCCTGTGCCTACGCAAGCAATGTAACAGGGGAAATAAGCTGCCCGTTTTCGCGACGGCGCGGGTGGATCATGGAGTTGTACCCCCTCTCTCTTCTCGTTACCGTGCTTCGTTAAAAGCAACCACCCCGCCCCTGCCGGGGGGGGGGTTGCTTTTAACGAAGCACGGTAACCGAGAGTGCGGGGAAATCACTCAAAAACTATAGCGCCCCCGCAACGCAACACGCGTCGGGGTAAAGCTTTAAACGATAAACGTAATGCGAGTTTGCGGGGAAATATCGCAAAA
>JANMDR010000169.1:0-2441 GCA_031376425.1 Betaproteobacteria bacterium | reverse complement strand
CTGAATATCACGTAAAACGCGGCGATGCTTCAAAATTTGATTGCAAGTTTAGCGATTAAATTTTTAAAAAAACGCCGATTCGGACTGTGTTTTATGATGCGTCCGCAGTGGACAGGACAGACGGGACAGCGCATCTACCCCGAACACAAATAAATGCACAGGACGCCGATAATTCACACGGTATCTGGGGATGTGTCCGCGGTGGGCAGGACAATATTGCATAAATATGCAGTTAATATTGTTAAGTCTTCGTATGCTACTGGTCCAAAACTGGATTCATATTCTGCCATGTATTCCCCGGCTGATTTATTAGCTTTTAATGCAGCGGGTTGAATTTCTCGAAGTCGCTTCGGACAAATTATCCAATTCGTTCCAGGTAAAGCGATACGCTTATGTTCGTCTAACACCCACGCAACTGCCCCTTCATAACTCTCTACAGCCATCTTAAGCCGAGTCATCAACTTTGCATCTTCGTTTTCAAAACGAAAGCTAATAAAAGGGGGGAACCCAGAATAATCGACCGTGACGAACTCTCCATCAATCCAAACTAGAGGATATCTCTGTTGATATTTTCGCCAAGCCAATCTGCCGAGGCGTTCAATTAAATTCAGCAGTGCGCCTTCAGGAACGGTAATGGGGGACGTATTCATCTAAGTCCTTTGGGGCGAGTAGAAATCTTTATGCCACCGGGGTTGATGGCGCGGATGTGTTGTTCCCAATCCCCTTTAGGAATTGGTCGAAGCGACAATCTTGGATCGTATACATACCGACCATCTGTGTACACCTGATGATAAAACTGTCCTCCTTCCAATCGCCCATTTTCGAAGACAGTCAAAGTACCTCGATTCGTTGGTTGAACCTCTAAGATACTCCCCCTTCCACCTGCTGCTCTTAACAATGCTGGTGCGATCTCAGAACAATCAATGCAATTTGTAAGTTTCGCCCACGCTTGCATCTCCGGACTGTTCAAAGCGCTTACAACCGCTTGGTTTGGAGGGAACGCAGGATTGGGTGGGCGAACCGGATGACTCATTCCGGGTAGCGTGATCTGAGGCTCAGGACAAGTATTATGCACCCAAGCATGATTCAAACCCACCGCATAAGTGTGATCTGTTTCCACGCTAAAGTTATACGTATCTTCGCGCAGCGTTTGCCCCGCAATCGCCTCAACCTTCAGCGCATTGCCGTTAATATCTTGCAGCACATCTCCCGGCTGTAACTTACCCGCTTCTACCCAAGTATTGTTGATGGTGCGGAATGGGTGTTCTGCTGTTACACCAATGATTTCGGTGTATACCGCACCAGCCAGCGTTAGGTTAAGAATTGCTTTATTTGTATTGCGAATTAAGCCTTGGACTGGCCTTGGGCTCACGATACCTGTCACTTCATTTTTAGCCAGTACCAAATCGCCAACTTTAATTTCTTCGATGGCCTTTAAGCCAGTTGGTGTGGCCACGGGTGTTCCGGCAACAAAGCAGAATGTACCTGTGCAGCCGCTACCCACTTTACAAACAACGGTATTGCCTTCGAATATAAACTCTTGTTTAGTGGCAATACCACTGGCATTGGTTTCCAGCACTCTTCCGGCGACCATGCGACTAGCAACGGAAGTTGCTAAACCAGCGCCTAGTCCCATTGCGGCATAAAGTAATTCGGCTTGGGTGTCGCTTAGGTGACCCTTCGATAAGGCTTTAATCGCATCTGCGCCGTAGGTAGGGACGTTTTCACCAGTAGCCAGCGTTTGCGCCGACGCTTGTAATTGATCAAGCGACTGCCCATACAGGAGTAGACCACCACCGGCAACGACGCATCCTGCAACCGCAGGGCACGTTGCTGCACCCGCTATAAATGCAACTACGCCACCCACCGCACCTACCGCAGATAGGACTACCCCAACACCAGCGCCAATGCGCAGTTTAAGTTTGTCGTTTTCAGCCTGCCTTCCTGAAATGATTTCCTCAAAAAGCCATATTTCATAACTGCGTGCAGCAACTTCCGTTATTTGCATTTGCCGCGCAAAACGCGTGGACAGACTATCTGCCCATTTGTCACCGAGCAGTTCTCGGCTCGCTTCTACTACTTCATAACTCTTCTTAGCCAACGCGTACCAATCTGCACATTGCTCGCCAGCGCCATTGCTTGTGGTGCCTGAGCAAGAACCCCGCAACACAAAATCCGGTACATCAGATGTAAGTTGCCGTACGAGTTCAGCTGCCCTGCTACAAACTTTGTCACCATTTTTTTCGCAAAGGGCAATGGCTTGATTGAGTTCATTCAACGCTGCTGGGTGCAGTGCGTAGTTATTCTCATACTCGTTCTGCGCCGCTCCAATGGCGGTATTAATATCTTGCCCCGTCAGGGCTGCCAGCAAGCCAGTTACTGCTGTGAGTGCACCTTCCGTGGCAATGCGGTTGCCATCGGAGCCTGTTACACCAAACAGT
>JANMDR010000105.1:0-4285 GCA_031376425.1 Betaproteobacteria bacterium | reverse complement strand
CCAGCAGGTTTACAAAGAGTGGGTTTTAGTCCGTCCGCGCACGAGGCGCGACCGTCAGTTTTGCTATTATGTCATACAATACAGCCGTACGGTTTTAGTCCGTCCGCGCACGAGGCGCGACCGTCAGACACCGAAAGTCTGTACCGCAACAAAAGTTGAGTTTTAGTCCGTCCGCGCACGAGGCGCGACCGTCAGCCAAGAGTGAGGGGGTTGTAGCGGCTCCCTTTAGTTTTAGTCCGTCCGCGCACGAGGCGCGACCGTCAGCGACGATTGGAACATCGGCCTCGCAAGAGGGAGTTTTAGTCCGTCCGCGCACGAGGCGCGACCGTCAGAGCATAGTATACACGCCCCGCCAGTCGTGCGTCTTCAGGGCATTATCTGCTGAGAAAATAAATAGTAGCCTGATTTTCAGTTTTTCGCCCATTTTTAGCACTTTATTCAATTAAATCAATGAGATGCCGACTATTGGAAAATCGGTTACTTTTATGCATACATTTCGTGATTGTTAAATCTTGTTTTGGTGATGCTTATACGATGGTGTAGCGGTGCGCTTGTGTTTTTTGGCCTTGACCTTCTATGGTGATATCGGCAAAGTCTGCGCCACAAATGCGGTAATAGCGTATTTTATCTGTTTGTGTGTCTATTATCTGCATGAGTGCTGTTTGCAGGCTGGCGAGTTGGCCTTGTTTTAGGTGTAGTTCAAAAATACTGTGCTGCACCCTTGTGCCATAGGCTTCACAGGCAAGTGCTACTTTGCGCAAACGTTTTGGGTGCGCAATATCGTAGGCTAATAAAATAATTTCACTTTGTGCCATTGTGATACCTGATTTAAACTACCCAATACAGGGGGTTGCCCGCTGCATCACCTTCGCCTTGCCAACGGACTTGCGCAACACATGGCGCACATAGCGGGTAGAAACGCACGCTGTCTTCTTGCGGATTGAGAATAGCGCGTAGTTCTTGGCGAATGCTATAAATGCGCACACGGTCTGCCCAGCATTCAAATACGCTTTCTTGTACCCTTTCGCCCACTTGTTCTAGCACATCGGCTACTGCGCGGAGGCGTTTAGGGTTGGCAATATCGTAGGTTATTACCCATAAGCGTGCCATATTTTTTCTTGCCCTATTTGCCCAAAAAGGGATGGTATTGGTGATGGCCGCGCATGGCTTGGCTAAGGGATTGAATTTGCGCCAAAATCATAAACCGTAGGCTGCTTGGGTCGCGATTACCGCCAGCATTACGCACGCTAATGGCGGCCTGCATACGGGCTTCAAATTCATGAATAAATAACCGTATGGCATCGGGCGAAAGGCGGCAAGGCTCACCAGCGTGGTCAATTGTTGGCAAGGTAAAATCATCGGGTGTTAGGCGGCCACGCGATATTAGTTCTAGCACCATTGCGTCTACGGTGAGCGCTCTAAATTCTTCCATGATGTCACTGGCTAAAGCACTGTGGCCTAGCCCATCGGCATGTAAAAATCCGATTTGCGGGTTTAGCCCTTGCCCATTGAGTAGTGCCACAATATTGCTACGCAGCAGGCTATAGCCGAACGAGAGCATCGCGTTTACAGGATCAGGGGCTGGGCTTGCTTGCCGATTGCCAAACTGCCATTGTGCGGGCAATATTGCGCGAAGTGCTGCAAAATAGCGTACCGCGCTTGCACCTTCAATACCGTTTAATTGCGCGAGGGTTTGGGCTGATTCAGCCTGCCATGCCGCATCGCGCAGCGCGATGGCGGTAGCTTGTAGCAGCGCAGATATATTGGTATTTGTGTGCCGCCGCCGTGCTAATCGGGCGATGAGTACACGGCTGTTAAGTAATTTAGCGCGTATAAATTGGCGGGCGTAAATTAAGCGGGCTGGCTCATCCATACTGGCCATTACCTGCGCCCGCAGTATGGCGGCCTGCTGCGTTTGTGCGCCCACTGTTTGACCATATAGTTTGCCGGTGCGCGACATAAACACCACGGGTATTTCAGCACGCATACAGGCCTGTAATGCGGGGGTGCTAAAGCTAATATTGCCCATGGTGCACACTAAATCTAGCTGCGGCAAGCCTATTTCAGTTTGCATTATTTCATCAAGCGAAACTTTTAGGCTATCGCCTTCGCGGCTTACCTCAGCCCCCTGTTCTAGCAAATATAGGGTACGCAAAAGGGGCATGGCACGGAGGTTGTGCGGGTTTTGTGCGGCGTCATCATCCGTAAGGTTTAGGTCAGCTTCATTGGTTGAATCATTTATATCTTCGGCATTTTCGCTAATCCATGTCGGCGGCGGCGTAATGGCATGCGTATCAGCGTTGATGGCAACCGTTTGTATCGGCTCGCTATTGGCTTTGCTTGGCATTGGCGCTTCGTGGGTAGTGGCTGCGCTTATTATGCTGAAGGCATTGGCCTCACGAAGCGCTGCTTGCAGTGCGTTTTCGCTATATTTGCTCATTGGGTTTACGTAAGCAGGTGCGGGTTTTTTAATTACTGGGGTGCGTTGTGGCGTGGCTGTTATCGTATCTGCTGCCAGCATTAGCGCCCCGCGTGGCAAGGGTGGCAGCGTTGGTACTATTGGTACTATTGGTACTATTGGTGCTAATGGTGCTAATGGTGCTATTTGAATTTCCGCATGTTTACCCGATTTTGCCTTGCGTACAGGTGCGGCGGTGAGCGCTAATGAACGCACAAAAGTTACCCCTAAAAAACGAAAGCCTTGGGCAAAATCAGTAATGCGGGTTTTGTCGTTATTCAGCGAAAGTGATAGTGATGTCAATACTTCCTGTGTAAGCGCCAAGGCGTCTTGCGCCTGCGCTTGGCTGCGGCACAGAATCACAAAATCGTCCGCAAAGCGCACAATGCGATGGTCTGCATCCAGCATGGCTTCATCGAGCGTGTCTAAATATAAATTAGAAAGCAGCGGTGACAATGGTGAGCCTTGCGGTAAACCAAGCGCACGCGGTGTAAGCAAGCCATCTACGGTTAATATCGGTGCGCACAGCCACTGTGCAATAAGCGCCAGTAGTTTTGCATCAGGTGCTAAAGCCTGCAATGTGCGTAATAAAGGCTGATGCGGAATGCGATCAAAAAATGCGGTGATGTCTGCATCCACTACCCACAAATAACCTTCTTCACGTAAGCGCTCAATGCGGCGCACCGCCTGCTGCACGCCCCTGCCAGACCGATAGGCATAACTGCATTCTTCAAACTCACGCTCTAAAATTGGCGTGAGCACCAACGCCACTGCCGTTTGTAAAAGCCGATCCGCGACGGTAGGAATGGCTAGGCTGCGTGTGGCTGGCGCAGCATTATTTGCAGCGGAATCATCAGCCGGTTTCTCAATCAAACATTCGCGTAATGCTGTGGCGGTGTAAGTATCATCAAGCACCCGCGCCGCCAATTGGCGCAATGTTGCGGGTGCATTAAGCATGAATGCGCTAACCGTTACCCCATCCACCCCCGCCCCACCTTGATTAGCCAGCCCCCCCAGCCAAGCAGCAAGCAAATTTGCCTGAGCCATAGCCCGCCGTAAAAGTGATGCCGCCATAGAAAGTTGCCTTTCAATTGAGATGCAACATGGTGTAAATCATAACGTAATTTGACGGGTATGAGGTACAAATAATGTGAACAGTAGTGGGTTAGAACTGCTTTCAGCCGTATAAAGCCATGTAATTTTATCGGGGGTTTAATGCGGCAAGATACCCGCATTAGGTGCGCCCGCGAACAAGGCGCAACCGTTATTTGTAGGGGCACGGCATGCCGTGCCCGCACGGTTTAAGCGTGAGGTGCGATGGTCGCGAAACGTAGAAGCGAAAATCTTTAGTCAAAAGTAGGGGCGAAAAATCTTTCGCCCGTATGCACTTAGCGTCCCAATTGGCAATGCTGCTGGCTATTACGCACGCTAATAGCGCACTCCGGATAATTCCCCTCCGTGGAGGGGTGGCCCGAAGGGACGGGGTGGTTGCGGCCGTTGAGCATGCATGGTCGTTTAGCGTATGGAAAAACTCCAGTTTAAGTGTGCGTGAAGCGCGACCGACATAGGCTGGGGCGTGAATTTGACGCATCAAGATGAGTTTTAATCCGTCCGCGCGTGAAGCGCGACCGTCAGAAAGAATGAGGATTCTTGCCAACTCTGAGCTTGGTTTTAGTCCGTCCGCGAGTGAAGCGCGACCGTCAGGCGCTACTTTTACAGAAGGGTGGCTGAGTTTAAGTTGTTTTAGTCCGTCCGCGCGTGAAGCGCGACCGTCAGGTTAAGCGGTATGCTATTTAGGCAAGTACTATCGTTTTAGTCCGTCCGCGC
>JANMDR010000131.1:0-8967 GCA_031376425.1 Betaproteobacteria bacterium | reverse complement strand
CACGGGATTGTAGCCAAAGCCGCTGGTGCCGCGTGGCGCATAGGTAATTTCGCCGTGCCATACACCGTCAGCAATCACCGGTTGTGGGTCATCAGCGGTGCGCACAAAAACCAGAGCGCAATAAAAAAATGCGCGACGGTCAGTGATTTGGCGCATATCCGCTAAGAGCTTGTCATTATTGCGCGTATCCGATTTTGGCTCGCCCGCATAACGTGCAGACCAAACACCCGGTGCCCCGCCCAACGCTGCTACACATAGGCCCGAATCATCAGCCAAAGCGGGTAGCTTGCTTAATTTTGCGGCATGCCGTGCTTTGGTGAGGGCGTTTTCAATAAAGGTGGCATACGGTTCTGCGGTTTCATCAATGCCGAGTTCGCCTTGGGTAATTGCATTAATATTGTAGGCTGCGAATAGGGCATTAAATTCGCGGAGCTTGCCAGCGTTGTTGCTGGCAATAACTATTTTGTCCATGGTTAGAGAGCAATAGCAATAAGAGTAGTGATAGTTTTACGCTTACTGCTACGCTTTGCCTTGCAATTCAATTAGGGATGCAATGCCCGCCTGCCCCAAGGTTAATAATTGGTCTAACTCGGCACGTGAAAATGGTACGCCCTCAGCCGTGCCTTGCAGTTCAATTATTGTGCCCGCTTGGGTCATGACTAAATTCATGTCGGTATCGCAGCTTGAATCCTCGTTGTAATCAAGATCAAGAAGAGCCTGACCGTCAACAATACCAACCGATATTGCCGCCACTGCGCCACGCAAGGGCCATGTGGCAATTTTGCCCGCTTTAAATAGGCCATCACAGGCATCGCGCAATGCCACATAGGCACCAGTGATGGCTGCGCAGCGCGTACCGCCATCGGCTTGAATAACATCGCAATCCAAATGAATTGTGCGCTCGCCTAGGGCTTTTAAATCAGTTACAGCGCGTAATGAGCGGCCTATTAGCCGCTGAATTTCTTGGGTGCGGCCTGACTGCTTACCGCGTGCTGCTTCTCTATCGCCACGGGTGTGGGTGGCGCGGGGCAGCATGCCATATTCTGCCGTTACCCAGCCTTCTCCAGAACCTTTTTTATGGCCCGGCACCCGTTCTTCAACGCTGGCATTGCACAAAACTTTAGTCTCGCCCACTTCAATGAGTACGGAGCCTTCGGCGTAGCGGGTGTAGCTACGGGTAATGCGCACTGGGCGCAAGGCATTTGCCGCGCGCTGGTCGGCACGCTTGGCAGCGCTATTGGCTTGAGAGGTCATGAGTTATTTTCCTACGCGTTTAATCGCGTCTTGAATTTCGGAAATCGCTTTGGCGATATCTTCGTCCGAAATATCATCGCGCATTGCCCGCATTTGCTGTGTGGTGTTATTGGCTGCGGTGGTGGTGCTAAAGCCTTCCATCGGCTCTGTAGACGTGACATTCGCATTCGGCGCTTCTTGGTCTTGGCTCTCCCAAGTGGCGGCAATAACCGATAAATTATCGGCATCTTCACCTGCGGCTTTACGCGCTTGCACCATCAGATCAGGAATCAAATCCATGACTGTTTGTTGGCGCACGCGTTGTGCCAATTCAGGTATCGCTAAGGGTGCCCAAAAGCCATCGCTCGATAACATAAAGGTGTCACCTACCTGTAATTGCCATTCTGCGGATGGTGTCACAATGGGTGGCAAAACACCGCCCAAACAGTTATAAATTTTATTGCGATCCGGATGCGTTAAGGCATCTGTTTCGGTAATTACTTTGGCATCGATGAGCTGACGCACCCGTGAATGGTCGATGGTGTTTGCGGCTAATTTGCCATCGCGGAACACATACAAGCGTGAATCACCCGAATGCGCCCAATAAGCTTTACCGTTTTGAAAAATACAGGCCACACAAGTTGTGCGTGGGCATTCCAACATGCGATTGGTATCGGCATATGAAACAATGGCGCGATGGGCAGAAAAGAAAGTACTTTCTAAAAATTCGAGCGGGCGGCGCAATGGTCCGCGTGCTTCTTGTTGAAAGCGATTAGTAATGGTTTCAATGGTGATCTCTGCCGCAATTTCGCCACGGGCGTGGCCGCCCATGCCGTCTGCTACTACCATGAGCAGTACATCTTTGCTATACGAATACGCTAAACGATCTTGGTTGGATTTACGTTCGCCGATGTGGCTATCTTGAAATATAGTAAAGCGCACGATTAAAATAGTTTCTTATTTAAAGTGGCGCGAATACGGTTAGATATCGTTGCCTCCATCGGTTCGTCGGCTGCGGTTGCAGGCGTAGTTTGAGGGCTTGAAGGTGGAATTTCGTAGTTTGAGTTTCGCAACGCTTTTTGTAAATCATAGGCACTTTGAAAACGCGCCAAGTGGTCGAGTTTTAAGCAGGTTTCGATAATGGTGAATAATTCATCTGAATACGCCTGCGTAGCAACTTCACGTAACGGCACCATATTGTCCGATTTTTCACGCTCATTGGCGGGCTGTGGCGCGGTACCGGCGATACAACAATAAAGTGTAGCGCCAATGCCATAAATGTCGCTCCAAGGCCCCAATTCTTCAAAGCTGCGATACTGCTCTGGTGCCGCGTAGCCAGCGGTATACATGGGGCGCAACTGTTGCGCTGCACCAGTTAGGGCTTGGCGTGCCGCGCCAAAATCAAGCAGTACGGGTTTGCCATCCATTGCCACGTAAATATTGGCGGGTTTGATGTCTAAATGGAGTAGTTTATTGGTGTGTACTTCACGTAAACCATTGAGCAGTACGCTAAACATGCGGCGCATAAAACTTTCGGTAAATTCTGAGCGATGACGTTGGATATGAAACTGCAAGGTGCGCCCCCGCACATATTGCATCACCATATAAACGGTTTCATTAGCGCGAAAAAAGTTTTCTACCCGCACAATATTAGGGTGCGAAACCATCGCCAAGGCGCGACCTTCTTCAAAAAAACACTTTAAGCCGTGCTTAAACACCGCTAAATTTTGATCAGCGTTTACCTTTACTTCAGCACCGCCGGTACGCAAAACGAGGGCGGACGGTAAATATTCCTTGATGGCAACAGGCGTGGCATTTTCGTCGCGTGCAAGATAAACAATCGAAAAACCGCCTGAGCTAAGCAGCTTTTCGATGGTGTAGCCGTGCAGTTGGTAGCCGTCCGGTAGGGGTTCGTTGGTTTGTGATGCCATAGATAATTAGGCTGGCTTAGTCTCGTTTATTTGAACATAAATCGCAAATCCTGTAATTTCATCGCACGCAATCGGCGGTAATTTTTCAGGCTAGTTTATAATTGTGTGGTGCAGCGGCTAAGAAGTCAAAAATTTATAGTTTGACCCCACCCCGTATTGTTACCTAAAACCACGATGAGTGCGCCAATGATATTCAGCATGACCGGATTTGCAGCCGTAAATAAAGAGCTAACGGCTGGACGATTAGCGCTAGAAATTAAATCGGTAAACCACCGCTATTTAGAATTTCAATGCCGTATGCCCGATGAATTGCGCAGTTGTGAAGGGGCAATGCGCGACGCCGTGGCAGCTAAATTAGCGCGTGGTAAAGTGGAATGCCGCATCACCTACCAATCGGTAGCACAAGCGACTGAAAATACCCTAAATACAGCGGCTTTGACGGCATTAGCGTCGCGTCAAACAACGCTGCTACATCTATTTCCTGAAGCCCGTCCGCTTACGGTTTGGGAGATCATGCATGCGCCTGGCGTAGAACCGGAAACTGGATTGTCGGCAGGATTAGTGCGCGAACCCTTGTTAGCTTGCCTAGACGAAGCGATCACCGAACTGAACGCCTCGCGCGCCCGCGAGGGTGCAAAATTAGCTGCTTTAATTGTGGAGCGGCTTGATGGCATTGAGGCCTTAATTGAGCAAGTCACGCCCTATATTCCCCAATTGGTGCAAAGTTATCAATTAAAATTAGCGCAAAAATTGCGTGATGCCTCGGTAGAATCAGTAAACGATGAACGTTTGCGGCAAGAAGTGGTGTTATTCGCTTCCCGAATTGATGTGGCAGAAGAGTTAAACCGGTTATCTACGCATGTTTCTGAAGTGCGACGGGTGTTAAAAGCGGGTGGCAACGCGGGCAAGAGGCTGGATTTTTTGATGCAAGAGTTAAATCGCGAAGCCAATACCTTGGGTTCAAAATCCGCAGCGCCAGAAGTTACCCGTATCTCTATTGAGCTCAAAGTGCTGATTGAGCAAATGCGCGAACAAATCCAAAATATAGAATAGCGGCTACCAAAAATGACTATCCCAGGCTGCCTTTATGTAATTGTTGCCCCGTCGGGTGCAGGAAAATCAAGCCTCGTTAACGCCTTGCTGGAGCGTGAGCCGGATGTTGGTTTATCAATTTCATACACAACACGGCCGCCGCGCCCGGGGGATGTTTCGGGGCGCGAGTATTTCTTTGTAACTTTGGCGGAGTTTCAAGAAATGATCGATCGCCATGAGTTTTTAGAATATGCGGAGGTATACGGCAATATGTACGGTACTTCGAAGCGTTGGATTGAGAAAACTAGGGCTACTGGCGCGGATGTGCTGTTGGAAATTGACTGGCAGGGTGCGCGTTCGGTACGCCAATTATTTCCAGATATGGCGTACATTTACATATTGCCGCCATCAATTGAAATTTTGTCGCAACGGTTGAAAAAGCGCGGTAAAGATACGCCATCGGTCATTGCCAAGAGGGTGGCAGCTGCGCGCGAGGATTTGAAGCACGCTCCAGAGGCGGATTATGTTATTATTAACGAGGATTTCAATTTAGCCTTATTGGATCTTCAATCTATCGTTCGAGCCTGCCGTTTGAAAGTGGGACGGCAATTAAAACTGCATCAGCGGTTGCTTGTTGAATCAGATAGTCTTTAGTACTCAAAAATTTTAGTTTTCCATACGGCAAAGCAGTGCGCCGTATATTGCAGTCTGCGCTTTTCGGCGCATTGTTTGTTGTGAATTACTCGTAGATATAGCAGCACCCGATTTATTAATTTGACCGGAGTCCAAAATGGCACGTACCACTGTTGATGATTGCAAGAAATACATCCCTAACCGTTTTGATCTCACTTTGATTGCCACAGCGCGCGCGCGTCAATTGGCGATGGGTTCAGCGCCCTATGTGGAAGCAGGCCGCGATAAGCCAACCGTGATTGCGTTGCGCGAAATTGCTGCAGGCCGTGTTGGTTCAGAAATTTTAGTACAGGTTTTACCTACTTCTTCTAATTCTTAAAACTTTAGACTTCACGCGTGGTAGTTCGCAATTCTGGGAAGTGCTACGCGTGCAAAAAATGCTGAGTGATGCGGATGGATGTACCTGAATTAGACAGGTCCCAAAAAACTCCAGCCAATTCGGGCTTGTCCCCACACGTGCAATCAAACTCTAAGCCAGAAAGTGGCTCTTTGCTTGCTGTCACCCCCCCTGTAAAACCCACCCAAACCGCAGCGCATATTATTACCCCAGAGCAATCGTTACAGTTATTGCTAGCGGTCGTTGAGGGTTATTTAACGCCAGCAGATATTGCCAACATCAAGCGTGCCTTTGTGTTGGCTGAGGCTGCGCATAGCGGGCAGTTTCGCAAATCGGGCGAAGCTTATGTAACCCACCCAATCGCAGTGGCCACTATTTTGGCGCAATGGCGTATGGATTCCGAAACCCTCATGGCCGCCATCATGCATGATGTGGTGGAAGATACCGAAATTACTTTGCAGGAATTGGCCCAACAGTTTGGCGCACCAGTGGCTAACTTGGTCGATGGTGTTTCAAAAATGGACAAGCTCAAGTTTGAGAGCGCCGAAGCCGCCCAAGCTGAGAATTTTCGCAAAATGATTATCGCGATGGCTAGCGACTTGCGAGTGATATTGATTAAGCTTGCCGATCGTTTGCACAATATGCGCACCATGGGTGCTGTTGGCGAAGCCAAACAAAAACGGGTGTCGCAAGAAACCTTAGAAACCTACACCCCCATTGCGCGACGTTTGGGGCTTAATAATGTTTTTAATGAGTTAAGTGAACTCTGCTTTCGCTATATTCATCCAGAAGAATATAGAGAATTATCGGCCGCTGTCGCGGGCACTCGCACCGCGTATGAAGTGACGGTAGAAGCGGTAGCAGAAATGATTCAGAAGAAGCTCGCCGAATTCGGTGTTGTCGCAGAAGTGGTGGGACGCAAAAAACTGCTCTCATCCATTTACGAAAAAATGCTTAAAAAAGAGCGTAAATTTGCCGACGTCAATGATCTCTATGCTTTCCGCATTGTCGTGCCTGATTACACCGCCTGTTATGTAGCCTTAGGCGCACTACACGCCCTGTATCGGCCAGTTCCCGGTATGGTGAAGGACTATGTTGCCACACCAAAAGTAAATGGCTACCAATCCCTACATACAGTAGTGAGCACGCCATTGGCCGCGCGTACCGAAGTACAGATACGCACAGCTGAAATGCATAAGGTGGCAGAAGCGGGAGTGGCCGCACATTGGCTATATAAAGCTGACGACAGCGGCGAACAAAAGAAAATTAGCGAAGCGCACCGCAAGGCATTACAGTGGTTGCAAGAACTGCTTGATAGTGATAAAAAAGCTGCAAATGCGCTAGAGTTTTTTGAGCTCATAAAGGCATCATTATTCTTAAATGCCGTTTACGCTATTACACCAGAAGGTAAAACGATCAATTTTCCTGTCGCCGCCACGGTAGTTGATTTTGCCTATGCCATTCACTCTAAAGTGGGTGATGAAGCTATTGGCGCAAAAATAAATGACGTCGAAGTGCCGCTATCTACGCGCCTGCACAACGGGGATGTGGTGCAAATTATTACGCAAAAAGGCAGCAAGCCTAAACCCAGTTGGCTCAGTACCGTGGCATCAGCCAAAGCGCGTGCACATATTCGCCATTACTTAAAAAATAAAAATATTGAGGAATCTATCGCGCTCGGTGAGCTGCTGCTGATTCAAGCCGTACGTGCTATTGATCGTGACCCTAATGAAATGGGCTTAACTCACTGGGATCGTGCACTAAAAAGCGAGGGTGGGCGTGTTAAGAATGATGTGCTTGCGGAAATTGGCATGGGCAAAATTTTAGCCGTTGTCATCGCGCGGAGATTGTTCGGTGTGGCCGATACCGCAGAAGTAGTGGGTGCCACTGTGAAGCCGCATGAAATAGTAGCGATACGGGGTGGTCAAGATGTACCCTTTGTATTTGCTGAGTGCTGCCGCCCCATTCCAGGTGATGGTATTGTTGCCATGATGCAACGGGGTCGCGGCCTAATGGTGCACACACAGGATTGTGCATGGCTAAAAGCAGCGCACCCTGATACCAGCCGCTTGGTTAATGTGCATTGGGGTGCCAACGAAGGTAAAGGCCAAACGCATGGCCAGACTAAAGATTTCCCAGTAGATATTGACGTGCGCGTGATGAATGGACGCGGCGTATTGGCAAATTTAACCGGTGCCATTGCCAAGGCCGATGCCAATATTGAAACCGTGGCCGTAGTAAGTGGTGGCGCATCAGAAAATATGCTTTCGGTGTTACGCTTTACCATTGAAGTAAAAGATCGCACGCACTTATCTAAGGTGCTAAAACAGTTGCGGGCACTTGCAGAAGTGCGTCATATTCGTCGCATAAAAACCGGCAAAATTAAAGAACCCCATTCCGATAGAACTTAACAAGGCTAACCCAAATGACCATTCGCCAAATTATTGTTACACCTAATGCACCTGCCGCAATTGGCACCTATTCGCAAGCCGTGCGTGTTGGTCAGACTGTGTACTTATCAGGGCAGATTCCGCTTGACCCGGTTAGCATGACAATTGTTGGCGGCAATACTGGCGCAGGTTTTGAATTACAAGTGCGGCGGGTGTTTGATAATTTGCAGGCCGTATGCGAGGCTGCTGGCGGCAACATGAATCACATCGTAAAAGTAAATGTTTTTTTATTGGATCTCGCAAATTTTGCTGTGCTCAATACCATCATGGCGCAATATTTTGTGGCACCTTATCCAGCGCGCGCTGCGGTGGCTGTAGTTGGCTTGCCACGCGGTGCGGCAGTGGAAATTGAAGCGGTGATGGTATTGCCCGATGCAGTGGAGGGTAGTTCTGGTGGTTAGTCGTTGTATTGACCAATATTTAAATAGAAGATAGAAAACCTTGCCGCTCGCTAAAAACAAGCCCGCTAAGCGCATTAAAAAACCAGCCGCTGGTAGCGATAAAAGTGGCACCAAAGCTCCGCAAATAGGGCATCTTGCGCAAATGCTTGATAAGCTTGGTTTGCGCAATGATTGGGATTTTATTCTGCACTTGCCGCTACGTTATGAAGACGAAACGCGCATCACCAAGGTGTCTGATTGTCGCGAAGGCGTAGCTGCGCAAATTGAGGCTGAAATAATTCACAATGAAATTGTGTTCAAGCCGCGTCGGCAACTGGTGGTGCAAGCGAAAGACGGTGATGAACTTATTTATTTACGCTTTTTGAATTTTTACGGTAGCCAGCAAAAGCAATTAGCGCCTGGTCGCCGAGTGCGTTGTTTTGGTGAAGTGCGGCAGGGATTTTTTGGCGCGGAAATGGTGCATCCCCGAGTAAAAATTATTGTGGAGGGTGCAGCGGTTGATGATTGCTTAACACCTGTTTATCCGTCTACTGCCGGCTTTGCACAGTCGGCATTACGTAAGCTCATTATGCGGTCGCTCGGCCGAATAAGCATTGAAGATGTTCTACCAGTGCCAATGCGTGAGCGCTTGCGCCTCTCCGAGTTTGCCAAGAGCGTCCGTTACCTGCATCAACCACCGCCCGATGCCAGCCCCCAAGCCTTAAGCGAGCGTACCCATCCTGCATGGCGGCGCATTAAGTTTGATGAATTGCTGGCGCAACAAATTGCCATGCGCCGTGCGCGACGTGCGGTACAAGCGTTACACGCGCCCCCACTGTCATCTAGCATGGCTAAAGATGGTCTAACTGAGCGGTTCTTAGCCGCACTGCCATTTTCACTAACAGTTGCAC
>JANMDR010000101.1:0-2366 GCA_031376425.1 Betaproteobacteria bacterium | reverse complement strand
ATAGAAGAACGCGACGGCAACGGCACCCTAATAGCCGCCTACGTACTAAGCCCCAGCGGTGAACGCATCGGCGAAGAACGCAATATGGCGCATAGTCAGAATGGCGGCACCAATACCGGCACCAATAACGCCAACACCACCTTCAACCTGCAAAGCTACACCTACCACGCAGACCATCTAGGCAGTACAAGAATGGTCACCGACAGCACCAGCGCAATCCAAAGTACATGGCGCTATACCGACTACGGCCAAGTAATCTACAAAACCGGCACCCACCCCACCAACTATCTATACGCAGGTGAGCATCAAGATGCGGATAATGGGCTGATTTATTTACGGGCGAGGTATTACTCGCCAAGTATGGCTAGGTTTGTGAGTGCGGATAGTTATCAGGGTAATCAGCGCAATCCGGCGACTTTGAATAAGTATGTCTATGGCAATGCTGATCCGATCAACACTATTGACCCTAGCGGTGAGATTGGATTTGCAAGTTTTAACGCCGCAGCTTTAAGTACATTTATCACTATTGCTGCCCCCGCTCTATATGCTTTACAGCGTTTTGCTGCGGCGATTAATATTTCCTTTCTTGCGCAGCATATAAATACAGCACGGGTGGGCTTAGTACGCTTCGCCGGATATAGGATGCCTGAACTCTTGTATACAGGTAAAGCTTTCGAGCGGCTTATTGATCCAGTAATGAGAGTAGTTTTTAGAGCAGAATCTCAAGTGAGACTGTCAGCTAAGTATGGGGGGAGGTTACCAGACTGGATTATCAACGGTAAATCGATCGTTGATGCCAAGTTGGGTCAGGTTTTTAATTTCCCGCAGCTTGACGGTTTTGCAAGGTTCGCGCGTGACAATGGTGGCAGCGTCACATATTTGACCCTTTCGCGCACCCCACCCGCAGAAGTCGAAAAAGCTATTGCGATTGGCGCAAAATATGGAGTTGATGTGAAGGTAATTATGCTCTGGCCATTTTGAGATAAATATGAAAAACGATGAAATTATTATTCAGTTTTACGCATGTACGTACTTTTCTCCCGCGATTGCGTATGAGATTGTTAAGTTGGTAGGGGACATACTAAATATGACTGACTTAATGCTTCAGTGGAACTGTCGAGATGGCACTACCAAATCGACGCTTAATACCGTCGCGTCCGTTGGGGAAAGTTACAAAGAGCGCTCCAATAATGACTCGGCCATTTTCACTACCGATGTCGAATTTCTTTCTGCTCAAAAAAGTATTTTTGGGTACATTCAGGCCGTAAAATTAAAACCAGATTATCTTGATAAATTTGCAAGGAGCAGGGGTTTACAATTCAATTCTATTACTATAACCATTCGCGATACCTGCATTGATGTATTTTCAAAGGTGACCTTGCAGTCGCTGTTTAGTACCCTAGCAGAGAGGTTTGATATTGTTTATGGCTTTGCGCGATCACAATCACTCATTCAAGCCAGCGTTAGTACGAAAATGGGGAATTTGAATTTAGCAGGCGGCTTGCGCGGATTATTTTGGATCAATTACTTTGGTGAAGCCATCCTTAGTTCGATGTCGCTCGAACAAATTGCCGAGGATTTTGAAGTTCTACCTAGTGAATCCGGTTCGCTGGTAACCTTTAAAGGCCGTGAAGAAGTTTACGCTGGCAAGAGCGCAATTTTTATGAAGCAGCTTGGGCTGCAGTATTTTTGGCCTATGCAGCGACCTCAAGACTCGCGTTCAGGTACGCAAAGTGTTTTTTCGTGGGTTTTGGAAATTTATCAGGATAAGAAAAAAGCACAGAAGGAAATTGAAGTATTTAGTTTTAACTATACGAAAATGACAACGAAATCTTTTGAGCAATAGAATAAATGAGGCATCAACGTAATACGAGCGTCATTAAAAATAAACCTTAAATCCGTGCCTACAACCACACAAAAAGTCTCGACAATCGCCATCGTGTATATATGCATGATGGCGATTTTTTTTGCGCCGTTGAATTTAAATTTTGCATTCGCAAGCGTACCCACCCCCAACAACGCCCCGCGCATCATCACCGGCCCACAGGGTTTAAGCATTACCAGTGCCAGCAACACCGCAGGCACCGGCACGGCATTATTAAGCTGGAACACCCCCACCGCCAACCAGCAAGGCGTGCATGAAGTCATCCTTGAAGTTACCGATGGTCGTGCGCCAATAACCCAACGCTACCTCCTAACAGTCGGTAACGTCATCCCCTTAAGCTTAAATGTCGTTGCCACACCCCAGTTTGGCAATGTGGGTGATAGCGTTACCATCACCCACATTGCCACCGGTGGTCAAGGGCCAGTCACCCGCACCCTAATGGTTGACGGCATTAACCGCACCGCCAACCTTGACGCTAACA
>JANMDR010000098.1:0-13226 GCA_031376425.1 Betaproteobacteria bacterium | reverse complement strand
TGAATAAGCCAAAATCGTAGTTACGTGCAGGGAATCACAAGGTAGGTGCGTCAGTTCCAACACGATGAGGGCGCACGAGTATTCCCCCTACAAATCGGGCGACGAGTGTCTCGATAGCACGTGCACGGCATGCCACGGTTGCACGGGCACGGCATGCCGTGTCCGTACGATGGCGCACTCCGTTGCTGGCATATAGGATCACCGCTGTAGTAGGGGTGGAAAATCTCTCGCCCTCGGAGACGACGCACTCCGTTATCGGCATGTAGAATTATTGCCATGTAGGGGCGCATTGCACGCGCTCAAACGGTGAACATACAACGACCACACACGCGCTCAAACGGTGAAAATATGACGGCCATGCATATGTTCCGTTCGTTGTTATGCGATGTCGATCACAAGATATGTGCGTCTGTACCGACACGACGGGGGCGTCTGCAATACGCCCTTACAGAGGCAGTTCCACTACGTTGTTGGCATATGGTATTACCGCCGTTGTAAGGGCCTCGCGTACCACTGGCATCCGCCCGAGCGTTGAAAATATGGCGGCCGTGCATGCGCTCAAACGGCAGTTGACGCACCTTTGTAAACGCCGCAATCGTGTCAATCATGCCAAAACGTGCTAATTTTCGGTGCACATCGTTACCGTGCTGAGTTTGGGTCATTTTTTCTGTTGGACGCGCCGCGTGGTTTTACGTTAGCACCACGTTTTGAAAATATGAGAAAAATTAGTTTGCGGCTCTCTTCCAAAACTAAGATGGATGACGCAACGGCAATCGCTAAGAGCCAATTCGCAGGGCTCAGCGGCTGGGTTGTGAATAAGGACTGCGCGGGAGGCCATTGAACAGCGATAATTTGCAATGCGATCACGCCACCTAAGGCCATCCAAAGCATGGTGTTCTTAAAGAAATAGCGATTGAATGCGGTGCCGCGTTCAACACGACAATTGAAGACATTAAAGAACTGAAATAGAACAAAGGTGGTGAAGGCCAGCGTTGGCGCCAGCTCTGCCATGTCTTGGCTTTCAGCGTAGAACATTACGGCTAGTGTCCCAGCGGTCATAGTTAAACCGTAGGCTACTACTTTTGCAAGACGGGCAAGCGTTAGCAATGGTTGGGTTCGGCTGCGCGGCGGCTCATGCATGATGCCTGGGCGGGCAGCATCTAACGCTAGCGATATAGCCGGTGGGCCATCCATAATGATGGCAATCCACAAAATCTGCACCGCAGTGAACGGGCTTGCCAAACCCAGCAATGGTGCGAGCAGTACTGTTAATATGGCACCTATGGTGGTGGACAACTGGAACCGTACAAACTTAACGATGTTGTCATAGAGCGTGCGGCCCTGTCTTACAGCGCTGACCAGCGTCGCAAAGTTGTCATCGGTTAACACCATAGTTGCAGCAGCTTTGGCAACGGCGGTGCCGCTCCCCATTGCCACGCCAATGTCCGCGCACTTCAAGGCGGGTGCGTCGTTTACACCGTCGCCAGTCATCGCCACCACATGGCCATTCTTTTGCAGTGTACGCACAATTGCAACTTTATGGTTTGGCGAGACACGGGCAAAGACTGATACATTTTCAATCACTAAAGGAAGCTCAAGCGGGTTAATTTTGTCAAATGCCTCGCCCGTCATTGCCGTCCCGTCTAGCCCCAATTCACGGGCAATAGCCAGCGCCGTGACTTGGTGATCGCCGGTGATCATTGTTACCTTAATACCCGCTTTTGCACATTGTGCAATGGCAATCTTGGCTTCACTTCTAGGTGGATCCATTAACCCCACTAAACCTACAAACGTCAGATCAACCATCCACACCATCAAATCTGCGGTGGGATCAAAGTCACGCACCGGAATTACGCGAGAGGCTATCAGTAGTCCGCGCAAACCTTTTGCTCCAAATGCTTCGTACTGCGCGTTGAGTTGCTGACGTGTCGCGGTGCTTAGTGCCCGTATATTGTCATTAAGCAATTCTTGGTTGCAAAGATGCATGAGAACATCAGGCGCACCCTTGACGAATATTTGCACAGTGGCGTTGGCTGTATCCTGATGAAAAGTAGCCATGAATTTATGCGAAGACTCAAATGGAATTTCAGCAACCCGAGACCGTACTTCTATTACTTGATTCAGCGGCGCATTTATTTTGTGTGCTAACACCAGCAGCGCAGCCTCCATAGGGTCGCCAATGACATTGCCTTTAGTAATTCGGCTATCGTTACAATGCACAGCCGCTGTGATGAGCGGCACCAAATTTGTATGCGCTACGTTGACGTGGCCTAAATCCGTATCAAGGGCTGGGCTAACTGCACCCGTTAATCCATAGCCTTCGCCGGTTACGTTAAACAACTGACCCTGATACCAAAATGTGGAAACCGTCATTTGGTTGAGTGTCAATGTGCCCGTTTTATCCGAGCAAATGACTGTTGTACACCCCAAGGTTTCAACGCTCGCCAAGCGTTTTACGATAGCGTGTTGGCGCGCCATATTGCGCATGCCAAGTGCCAGCGTTACGGTCACGACCACGGGTAGACCTTCTGGCATTGCGGCAACGCCAAGCGCGATAGCATCAACGGCAATATGTGCCAAAGCAGTGCCGCGAAAATACTCTATCAAGGCCAGTATGCCCACCAGTGTTAACGCAATGGTGCCCAGCCGCTTGCCTAATTGGTCGAGTTGAACCTGTAGGGGTGTGGGTGCCTCGGTGGTGCTGGCAAGTAGCGCAGACAATTGACCCATCTCGGTACGCGCACCCGTGCTGGTCACGATCATTTCAGCCCGTCCACGGGTTACCAGCGTATTCAAATACACCATGTTGCTGCGCTCTGCCAAGATTGTTGCACCGTCGAGTAGCGCATCATTTTGCTTGCTGGTTGGTTGTGATTCGCCCGTCAGTACTGATTCATCTATTTCAAGGCCGACTGCAAACCAAAGTCGGCCATCTGCGGGCACCGAATCTCCCGCCTCAAGCAAAACTATATCGCCGGGCACAAGGTCGCTCGCTACGATATCCAATTTTTGACTTTGCCTACGGACACGCGCGCGGCGTGGCAGCATGTCCTTGAGGGCGGCGAGGCTTTGTTCTGCCCGCCACTCTTGATAAAACCCGACCGTCGCGTTGATCAGTACCACCGCTAAAATGACAATACCATCCTTGAGATTACCGATGAGCACAGACAGTAGCGCTGCACCTAACAAAATTAGGATCAGAATGCTCTTAAACTGGGCTGCGAATACCTGCCAAGCTTGTCGTTGTGGTGGGCTTGGCAATTGGTTGATGCCAAATTGCACTCTTCGTTGCAGTACCTCCTGCGCAGTCAAGCCCGTTACCGGTTGCACATTGAGGTGTGTGGCAATATCTACCCCGCTTGTGACGTGCGCCAAGATTAAATTGATGGGTTCAACTTGGACTGGTTGGTCTTTAAGAGTTTTTTGCACGAGGGACTTTATTTAAACTACAGAAGTGGCTGTATATTTGAATTTGGCAACACCGCTGTACTAGCCGCCACTGGTTTTTACGGTTTATCCCAAAATGGCCGCATCTTTGCAAAGGCTAAAATCGTTTCAAGACACTGTTGTGCATTGGGCGAACGCCGTGCCGACAACCAACCAACACCGAACAACGCCTTTTCGTCCGTGAGCGCTTGTGATCGGTAAGCTTGCAGAGCCAGCGTCTCATCGTTGTATTGGCCGAGCGCATCTTGTGCGGGTTTTAAGGCATCAATAAATACCTGTATCTTATGTGTTGCGAAAAATGGCGCACAGAACTCGCTTAGGTAGCGTAGTCGTTTAAGCCGCTTGCGGACACGATGCTGATGGGCATCTGTAAGTGAGTGAAAGTTTTTGCCATCTTTTAGCGCTTGTGACCGTAATTTTTTAAGTCGATGTCGCAGTATTTTCATCATCGCTTTGTAAGTTGAAGGCGGTGCCGCGTGCGTGCTTGCTTGTGTTTCCAGCGTTGCCGCAATGAGTGCTAGCAACACATCTTGAAAGGCTGGGGCGCGTATTACTGCGCCCATGTCTGGCATATTGGTGCTTGCGCCAAACGCGATGACTGGTGCGCCTGCGGCTACCAATTGCGGCTGTAGTACCGTTTCAATCTGATAGTGATCGCGATGTTGACCAAGCTGATTGAAAACATTGGCTAGCACTATTTCCCAAGCGGGATCGATGTTATCAACTAGGCCGTCCAACTCGCGCAGTGCGGTGCGCATTCGCCGTATGCCAACGCGCAGGTGATGAACGTGCTCGGCATTAACGCTGCCGCTGGCTAATTCACTGGCGTTATTTAATATCTCCTGTAAGCAGGCTTGCAAAACAGCGGACATCATTTTCGCGCCACTGACGGTACGATGAAATGCGGGCTTGGCCGTTTTTACCGCTTTCGCCGATTTTATTTCCGCTAGGTTCGCCCCAAAGTCACTGCGCAGGTGCTCGCCTTTCATTGATTTAGTGATGGTGTTGAGCCATAGGCCGTAGTCAGCACACCACTGTTGCGCTAGCGTTACTGCAGCTAGGGGCGCACCTTGCTTTAATTCAAATTCAAGCTCACAAAGATCGGTAGATTGTGCATCAGTAAAAACTCGTCCTTGGTCTAACGCAATTTCTACAGCAGAGTCATTATTCTCGATCAACATGGCGGTACGTTGCACATCCGTTGCGTAAATTAACACCAGCTCAGGATAGGTTTCATTAGCCTTGGCGTTAAGCCTTCGCTTGGCATTCAGATTTAAGGCTTTTGCGATTGCTTTACCCACTGGTGTGCCCGCGTGCAGCGCTAAGTCTATAATGGGTACGCGTTTTGTGGATTGGTCAACGAGCACAACATTGTGTTCAAGTCGTTCCGTAGGACGATTTGTTTTGCTCTTTGCGGTTTGCACCCATTGCTTATCTTCTAAGCGAACCCGCACGCTTATGCCATGCGCGGCGAAGTCACCTTCGGCTGTGTCAACGTAATGTGCTCGTAACCTTTGCTTGGTAGCCTTCCCGCGAAGAAGCGCCGCTTTAATACGCGGTAGGCTAGCCGAGTGCACTTCAAACTTTAGCTCAAACTCGTTCATTATCTTGATCCCAAAAAGCGCTGCATTTCATGTACTCACGGAGGGAAATTACGCGTGAATAACAACTATGGGTACAGTTGCGGAATGTAGTAGTTTAACGGCTGTTGATCCCAGAATTGCGGCGCGAATATTGGTGAGTAGGGTGCCACGACCGTGGGCACCAATGTAAATAAAGTCGGCCACTTGGGTGGTGGCAAATTCATTAATAACCACCGCAACTTCGCCAATAAAATCATGGCGCTTGTAGTCAATGTCGAGTTTGCTCAACATGTTCTCACTCGCCGCTAGTGCCACATCGGCATCTTCTTTAACAAACCGACCCAGCGCCGCTTCGTCTACCACCATATGTACACCAAATAGTTTAGGGACCGGTGCACCAACGTAAACAAGGTGAATAGCCACCGGTGAATTAAATAAGGCGCGGTGTTTAATGACAGCATGAGTTGCAGCTATTGACGGTACTGAACCATCAACGGCGAGGACTATTTTTACCATTTTCAGTGTGCTCCTTTGGTGATGCGGAACGGTTGTGGGTTTCGTTACAGGTATAGGTACAGCGATAGACTCGGGGATAGACACCAGCATAGAATCAAGCATAGGCACAGAAGCAGGCAATACGATCTTGCCGAAAGCTGTGTGCTCATAGTCGAGAAGACGCTTAATGGTTAGACTCCAAACGCGGTTTGAGCATTGAAAAAAAGTGGCGTGCATAGTCGGTGAGTTGGCCTGGCGTAGCACGATCGATGGTTTCCACTTTCACCACAAACTTAGCCAAGGCAGGGCGATGGGCTTCGGCATATTTGACGAATTCTGTTTTCGCATCTGCGGGGCCAACTAGCAAAATTTCATCGCTAGTACCGATCGCATTCATCACATCCACAAAGTAATCAGGGTGGGGCTTAACGTTGCCATCGCCCACCGCATCGGCCTTGTGGTGTAAATGTTCTTTGCCGTGCTTTG
This sequence comes from Betaproteobacteria bacterium, assembly GCA_031376425.1. Lineage (GTDB taxonomy): Bacteria > Pseudomonadota > Gammaproteobacteria > Burkholderiales > Usitatibacteraceae > JANMDR01. The sequence continues at coordinate 7,215 of JANMDR010000098.1, read as the reverse complement.
AAACAACTTCGGTAATGGTTTCAGTTTCGCGGTCAAGGTGAATGATGATGGCGCTACGGTGGTCGATCCAAACTAGGGCGTAATGGGATTGCATATTTTCTCCAAAGAGGTTGATTAAGCGGTTGCGAATTTACGGCTATAGACTTGCGTGTACGGTATATTTTTCGCGCTTGGTTTGACAATGGGTGCAGCGGCTAGATGTGGGGTTTGCCGTTAAGCGCTTCAGGCCGATATGTCGCCCGCAATCCAAACATGCCCCATAGGTTTCACCCGCTATGGCCTGCAAACTTTTTTCAATTGCGGCCAGCGATGCGGATTCGCGTTGAATACTTGAAATCGCAGCGTCGTTTAAAACGTCAGCAATGGCGTCGTCGTCGGTGGTCTCGCGGTATTGCACAACATCGTTGGGTTTGCCCACGGCACCTTGTGAAAAGCCGTCGTGCACCATGTTTCCCACGCGTACATTTTCTTTCTCAAGCTGTCGTTTAAGATTTACAACTTCAGTGTGCGTTAAACCATTCATTGCATGCATTTTTGTATCCTTGATCAATAAGAGCGGCATAACTAAAATTGTGTGGCTGCCGAAAGCCACGTGGCGGGTTCATTCCGAACGGGGGCGTTGTGGCAGGGCTCAAGCGCGTGCAAGGTGGCGGTAGCAGCGCTTGCTAGGCGGCGTCCCGTAGTTGCGGATGGAATTTTTTTCAAAGCAAGTAATCCCGGTAAATTTTTTAATATCACTTCTCGTCGGCTGATGTCGATAAACTGTGCCTCCTGTAACGCCGAAAGTGCACGGCTAACTGTTTCAAAGGTCATGCCCAAGTAGCTGCCAATCTCTTGCCGCGTCATCGGTAATGAAAAGTGCGTTGCTGAACCGCCCAGTTTTTTATAGCGTTCTGATAAGGAGATTAAGAACCGCGCCACCCGCGCCTCGGAACATAAGGTGCTGAGCATGCCCATCAACGCATGTTCATGCGCCAGCGCCCGGCTCATCGCGCAATAGAACCATGTCGCAATTGAGGGGTGCTCATGGCTTAGTTTAATTAGCGCACCAAATGGAATAACGATCACTTCACAGTCCGTTAAAGCCACTGCTTGGGAGGGGTGACAATTCTCATGCAGCCCATCTAAGCCCAATAAATCTCCCCGCAGTGGAAAGCTCAAAATCTGCTCGTTACCCACTTCATCAAGCAACACAGTTTTGATGGCACCAGAATAGACGATGAACACGGAATCAAATTTTTGGCCGTTGCTAAAAATCCACTGACCCGCTTTTACCCGACGGCGCAGAAATAGCGTGTCCGAAGGTTTATCGATATCTTCAATACCCAGCAGTAAGCAAATGTCTGCCAATGAACTGCGGGTGCAGTCAGGAATTGGCATGTGGCTAACGGTGCCATTAACGTTGGCATTAAAGCCACCATCAACATCCTGTGGCTTCTTCCTTAGTTGAATCGGGCTGGAAATTTCATTCATCTGCGTATTTCCTCGGGGATCTGCCATGCATTTTTGTTGTTAGCGCGGCTAAATTTGTAGCCGCACTAATTCGGTATTGTGAGGATCACCCATCTTGCTACCGCTGTCCGTGCGGCAGCGTACAGACCCGCAGTTATACGCTGTTTTAAAGTGATTGCGTGGCACTTTCAGTGCTTAAGTCACGTTTCAATGCAATAGATGCCGCTTTCTAAAATAATCCAAAAGCTATTTAAAATAATGCCGCTTCTACTACTCATTGCCGTGTCGCTTGCCCTAGGCTGGATATTACTGCCGTTCTACGCCACGATCATGTGGGCGGTAATCATCGCCATGATATTTGCGCCCTTGCATCGACGCCTATTAGTGCGGATGAAGCAACGACGCACACTAGCAGCACTGGCGACGCTGCTAGTGGTTATTGTGATGGTGATACTCCCATTCGTATTTATCGCTGCGGCACTGGCTCGCGAGGCTGCCATGCTCTATGCGCAGTTGCAGTCCGGTGCGTTGAATCCGGGGCTGTACTTTCGCGGCGTATTTGATGCGCTGCCAAATTGGATGACGTCGTTGTTGGACCGCTTTGGACTCATTGATTTTGACTCTTTACAAACTCAACTTTCTGCGGCGCTGGCACAGGGCAGCAAGTTCATCGCCACACAGGCGCTGGGCATTGGTCAAGTTACTTTTGAGTTCGTTGTTAGCCTTTTCATCACCGTCTACCTTGCGTTCTTCCTCATTCGTGATGGTGAAGATATCGCCCGAATCTTAAAGCATGCAATACCGCTTGGTGCCGTGCCTAAACAGGCGCTGATTGAAAAATTCTCAACGGTTATTAGAGCTACTATTAAAGGCAGTTTGTTAATCGCCTCTATTCAAGGCGCATTGGGCGGCATCGCCTTCTGGTTTCTCGGTGTGCGAGGTGCATTGCTGTGGGCGGTGTTGATGGCGTTTTTATCCCTGCTGCCCGCCGTTGGTGCTACTTTGGTGTGGGTGCCGGTGGCAATATACTTTTTTCTCACCGGCGCGATCTGGCAGAGTATTGCCTTGCTTGCCTATGGTGTTTTCGTGATTGGTCTGATAGACAATGTGTTGCGGCCAGTACTGGTAGGCAAAGATACAAGGATGCCCGACTACTTCGTGATGATTACAACACTCGGCGGCATGGCCGTCTTCGGCATCAACGGTTTCGTCTTAGGCCCGGTTATAGCGGCCATGTTCATCACTGTTTGGCACTTTTATGGCGCGACCTTAATCAAGGCTCAAATCAAGCCCTAAATCCGCGTGCCCGCACACAAGCTTAATGGACCATTAACACTATGCCGAAAATGCCGCCCAACAGTAAGCCACTCACCGTAAACACTGATAATCAGAATGCGGAACTAAGGGTCGGACTACGCACCGGATTAAGCGCAGCAGCAGCAGCGCAACGATTAAAAGCAGAAGGTAGCAACACGCTGCCAAGTACTAAAAAGCGCAGTTTTTTGCGCATTTTATTGGAAATCTTCAAGCAACCGATGTTTGCGCTACTCATTGGTGGTGGCGTAGTTTATTTACTGCTTGGTGACAAGCTTGAGGCCCTGTTTTTGCTGTTGTTTGCTTGCCTGTCAGTCACGATTACCATAGTGCAAGAGTCACGTAGCGAAAAAGTGTTGGAGACATTGCGCAATTTAGCCAGCCCGCGGGCGCTAGTAATACGTGATGGCATACGCATGCATATCGCTGGGAGCGAGGTGGTGCGCGAAGATGTGATTGTGATTGCAGAGGGCGATCGTATCGTCGCCGATGCAACTCTCATCACCGCAATCGATTTGCTCGTGGACGAATCGCTGTTAACAGGCGAATCGGTGCCGGTACGCAAATCGGCGCAAGCAGGCATTGGTGGGGCATCTGAGAACACCGAAAAACGTACCATCGTTGCGGGTGGTGCGGATTTACCCTACCTATTTTCAGGCTCTTTAGTTGTTCGCGGTTCCGGCCTTGCTATCGTGCATGCAACGGGCTTGCGCAGCGAAATGGGTAAGATTGGTCATGCCTTGCAATCCATTGAAACCGAGCAGCCGCACTTACAAAAGCAACTTCATGGTTTGGTGCGTAACTTTGCGATAGTCGGTCTGGTAGCTGGCTTACTCGCTGTTGTGTTGTTTGGCCTGCTGCGCGGCTCCTGGCTAGAGGCTATGTTGAGCGGCATTGCGCTGGGAATGTCATTATTGCCAGAAGAGTTTCCCCTAGTGTTAGCAGTATTCATGGCTATGGGTGCGTGGCGTATTTCACGAGCGCGGGTGTTAACACGACGCGCATCCGCTATTGAGGCCTTGGGTGCAGTCACGATCTTGTGCACCGATAAAACCGGCACCTTGACGGAAAATAAAATGACGGTCGTTGCCCTGAGTAATGGGCTTATGAATTGGGAGAAAACCCAAAACACCAAGCTCAGCGAAGATTCAAAACTGGTGTTGGAAACGGCGCTGCTTGCATGCCCACTTCACCCAAGCGATCCAATGGATATGGCGATTCACGAATTGGCAAAGGTACAAATAGGCGCTGTTGAGGCCATTTTTTCGCAGCATAAGGTGGCGCAGTCCTACGGCCTTAGGCCAGATTTGTTCGCGGTGGCGAATGTAATGGTGGGTAGTAATGATGAATCACCCACTGTGTACGCTAAGGGTGCGCTTGAAACCATCGGTGCGCTGTGTCATTTAACGGCAGTGCAGTTGCAGGGCATAAACGCGCAAGCAGAATCCTTGGCTAATAAAGGTATTCGGGTGTTGGGGATTGCCAAAACCAAAATAAGCGCCGAGCAAATTACCAATCTTCCCGAATCGCTAAGTGCATTTGCATTTGAGTATGTTGGGCTAATCGGCTTTGCTGACCCGCTACGTGCGAATGTGCCCGCCGCCGTAACGCAATGCCATGCAGCGGGCATCAGAGTGGTAATGATCACCGGTGATTATCCAACAACAGCGCGTGCTATTGGTCAGCAGGCAGGTATAAATGCCACGAATGTATTGAGCGGCGATGCCATTGAAGCCATGACTGACGAGGCATTAATAGCAGCGTTGCAAAACACTTCAATATTTGCTCGGATTAGACCAAACCAAAAACTACGACTTGTGGCGCTCTTCAAAAAGCAAGGAGAAATTGTGGCCATGACGGGCGACGGCGTAAATGATGCGCCTGCCATTAAGGCTGCAGACATTGGCATAGCGATGGGGGGACGGGGCACCGACGTCGCACGTGAAGCCTCAAGCATTGTGCTACTTGATGATGATTTTGGCTCAATCGTAAAAACGATTCGATTAGGTAGACGCATTTACGATAATCTGCGTAAGTCGATTGAGTACATTATCGCAGTACATATTCCTATTGCGGGCCTCGCTATATTGCCGCTGTTATTTGGCTTGCCGTTGATGCTTACCCCTATTCATATTGCGTTCTTAGAGATGGTTATTGATCCAGCGTGCTCGATTGTATTTGAAGCAGAAGCCGCTGAAAATAATGTAATGAAACGCCCACCGCGCAATCCAAAAAGCCCCTTAGTTTTGCGGAAGCGTGTGCTCTGGGCGATTACGCAAGGGTTGTTAGTTTTAATCGTATTGGCAGTCATTTTAATGAGTGCCGCCTACGTAAAAATGCCCGAGGCTGATATGCGCACACTAGTGTTTACGGCGTTAGTGATGCTCAATATGGGCTTAATTTTGGTTAACCGATCTTTTAGCGCCTCGCTGATTAAAGCAATTCTAAAACCTAATCGATCGCTATGGATTTTGCTAACCGCAGTAAGTGCGGTACTAGCCACCGCAGTGTTGTGGCAACCAGCGCGAACGCTGTTTAAGTTTGGTCAATTTCACGGGGATTTATTTGCGATAAGTTTGGTCGCCACCATCAGCACCTTATTGGTGTTGGAGGCCATTAAGTGGCATTGGTTTAAGGTTAATGACTTTGCAGAACAGCCGGTGGCGCAACGCTAACCGGTAGGGCAATTAATGACTGACGAGAAATTTGGGAATGCAATTCTGTTTCCTGAAGCGATCATACTAATGCTGGGTCTAGGGTTTCGGCGCTGCGCCCGCTCGCTGTTTGGCTAGGCTCCAATTTTTACCGGTTTCATGCACCGCCTGCGCGACTTGCGTCAGCACACGTTGAACGGCTTCATTGGCCGCCACTACGCCGCCGTAGGTATCTTCGGTAGCGGCGGGCACGGTTGCATCAAACTCTTGCGACGTTAGCACTTTGCGCGTGGCGGTGTCCACTAGGTAGGCTCGGACAGTGAAGCGTACCTGACTGGGCGATGTCGAAAAATTGTGTTGGAGACGTAGTATTTCGGTATCAAGACGTATATCGCTAATAGCAGTGCTGGGGGTGGCAATCACTGCGCTAAAGCCGCTGTTGTTATTCGTGCCTGCGCTGCTTTCAATCGCCGCTATGAGTAATGGTGTAATCATGCGTGCTGGCGTGTCAATCCATTCACTTTGCGCAAAATATTCTAGCTGGTGATTGGTGCGCACATAAATAATCCGCTGGCTATCAAAGCCTGTTGCCGCATGGGGCGGGTTAATGATGAGTACGGGCAGACTGGTGTTCTGTAGCGATGTTGTTGGTTGCGCCAAGGGCATTGATGCGATGTTCAGTGGGGTGCGGAGTGGCGGTTGATGGGTGTTATTGAGCGTGTAGAAGGTGGGTTGTGGGGTTGGCTTTGGCAGCAAGCTGCTGCAGCCGCTTAGCGGGATGGTTGCAGCGAGTGCGATGGGTAAAATTACTTGGCGCAAGGCATTAATGAGTGCGGTTGTTTTCATGGTTTAGGCGGTTTTAATGGGGTTTCACCAGGACCATTTGGTACTGGGCTGCGGCCAAATAATAAACTTGTAGGATTGCGTTCGGTTTGCTCGCTTAAGCGTTTTAACGATGTCGTCAGGGCGCTAAGCTCCCCCAATAGTCTTTCAAACTCGGGAACCGTTTCGGCTGTGAGTCGCTCAATATCGGTGCCTGCGGCGGTAATGGTCTTGCCTGCGTTGGCGGTCACTTTGGTGGCTTCTTGGCTTAGCGTTTGCACAGCATTGGCGGCACTGCCGATGCGTTCCACCACCGGTGCCATTTGCGCGGTGAGGCGTGCACCGTTATCAAACGTGCGTGCCGCACTACTGATACTGGCATCAATGGTTTCTTTGCGTGCGGCAATGGTGCGCGATACGCTGGCAATATCAGCGAGCGCGCTGGTAAACGCAATGCGGTTTTCATCACTTAATATTGCATTAACATTGGTGGACATGCCGTCAAGCTTTGCCAGTACTGTCGTCAGCACGTTTTCTAGCCGTGCACTGAGGGATGGCTTGGTGGCAATCAGTGGGTAGGGATTGGGCGCGATGGTGGTGAGTAACGGTGTATCTTTGCCGCCGCCGCTGAGTTCCACATAAGCAATACCCGTTAAGCCTTGGGTTTTTAGCACCGCTACCGTATCTTGCTTAATCGGTGTACCGCGCTCAATTGAGAACACCAGTTGCACCCGTTCAGGGTTGGCGGGGTCTAGGGTAATGGTGCGTACTTTGCCCACGGCAACGCCGTTGTATTTAACCGGTGCATTCAGGTTGAGACCGGCTACAGACTCTCATGGCACTCGGTTAAGGTTTCTTTGGGCATAAATCAAGTTTCTTGCAGTCTGACGCGGCACAGTTAATAGCGGTAGTTTTTTAGGCCTTCGTTTCTTCGCGCGCGGCTCAATGCGATCGGGTCGTTCCGGCAACGTTA
>JANMDR010000096.1:0-9443 GCA_031376425.1 Betaproteobacteria bacterium | reverse complement strand
CGCGAGGAATTTGCGCGGATTTTTTCTGGTGCCGTTCTCCATGCTGAATCTGAAGCGCTGATGCGTCTATCTTTTGCGCAGAGTACAGCGCTACATGGGCGTGTCAATTTGCGTGTGGCCATTGGACTGTGGCGTTTATGCTTATTTCTAGTAGCGCAAGACCGAGCTAGGGAGGCAATACCGCTTTATATAGAATCGCGCGAAATTATGGTGCAAACGGTATCGACTGAACTGCTGCACTATCGCGAAGTAAACTTAGATTTGGGAATTGCCTACTTGCGTGTTGGTGATCCTGCTGCGGCTTCAGCACCGTTACAGTTGTCTGTGGATTACACCCGTAAATTTGTAGAGGTAGAAGGCGATACGCGTTTGATTAGTGCGCTATGTTTATTGGCCGAAACGCTCACCAAATTAGGTCAGCTTAGCGAAGCACGCGAGCGGGTATTGGAGGCTTTAAGTTACGCTAAAAAATCGAAGGTCGGTGCTAAATCAAAACAGGTCACAGTACTGGTGCAACTTATGGATTTAGAAACTAACGCCGGTAATTTGGCTGATGCTGAAAACTATCTACGGCAAGTAAAATTGCTGCAACGAGGCTTTGTGTTGGAACCAAAGCTTGCTGCCATGCTGGCCCGCGCGCGTGCCCGCGCCGCAGCGCGGCAGGGTAATATTGATGAAGCGCTGCAAGAATATGCAACGGCGCAACCGCATTGGGACAAGTACTACGGTGCTGAAAATAGTGCTGCGTGGCTTGAAAAAATAGCGCAGGCCACATTAAGTATCGAACGCGGCACGCCAATGCAGAAAATGGAAGGGCAAGCGTTAGCGCAAAAAATATTTTCAAAGGTAGAATTGAAACTACCGCCCACGTCGCCCGTATTGAAGGCGTTAAAGCGATTGATCGCGGCGGAGTAGTAAGTGGCACATGATGATAAATTAGCGTCGACGTATGCCGTGCTTGTAAATCCCTCACATCGATAAAGCTGATCAGGTAAAAATAAGATGGACGCCAGCCAATACAGTCAGGCAAAATTGCTTTTTAATGAAGTGTGCGAGCTTCCCAAAGCCTCGCAAACAGAACGTTTACACGCGCTTACTGATGACATTGCCCTGATCGAATATGTGCAAGCGCTGTTGGCGCAAACCGATACCGATCATCCGCGTGTAGCGCAATCGGTATTGCGCGGTTTGAGCGGCATTGCTGGCGAAGTGGTGAAGGTGGGTATGACTCTGGGCGCATGGAAATTAGCTGAGGAGATCGGTCAAGGCGGTATGGGTATGGTGTTTTTGGCGCAGCGCGTTGACGGACACTTTCAGCAAACAGCGGCGATAAAACTTTTACACGGCATACCCAGTGCTAAATCGCTGGAATATTTAACGCGTGAACGGCAAATATTGGCAACCTTAACGCATCCCAATATCGCCCGATTATATGACGGCGGTGCCACAGCCAGCGGACAACCCTATCTCGTGATGGAGTACGTGGAAGGCGTGAGTATTGATCGCTACAGTCGCGACCATAAGTTGGGTGTAAAAGCTATCTTAAGACTAGTGACTGATGTCTGCAGTGCAGTAAGTTTTGCGCATCAGCGCTTGATCGTGCACTGCGATATCAAGCCCAGTAATATATTGGTGACTGATTCAGGGCGGCCCATGTTGCTTGATTTTGGGATTGCCCGTTTGGTGGATGCTAATGCTCCGCTTGATACGCCAGTCGCTAGCAATATTGAAGGTGGGGTAAGTCTAACCATAAATACAGCGCCGCAGGCGAGTGGTACTCAAACCAAAGCCCGCGCTTTTACACCGCGCTATGCCAGTCCAGAGCAGCATGCGGGGCTGGCATTAACCACGGCGACAGATATTTTTAGTCTTGGAAAAATGCTGGAGGAGCTGCTCTCGAATGCGTTGGAGACGTCTGAAAATAAAGCGGCGAGCGACCCGAATAAAGGGAAAAAATTAGACCTTGAATTAAGTGCCATCATCGCTAAAGCCGTGCATGAAGACCCCTTGAAACGTTACGCAACAGTGAATGCCTTGGCGGCAGATATTGCGCGGTTTCAAGCGTTAGAGCCGGTGAAGGCCATGCCAGCCACAGGGCTGTATGTTGCACGAAAGTTTAGTCAGCGGCACTGGCCGTGGCTGTTGGCGGCGAGTTTCGTCGCGGTTGGATCTGTGGTAGCGGCAATGCGCATCACCAGTGAACGTGACCGCGCCCAAGTAGCGGAAGTCACAGCACTAAAAGAACGGGATGCGACCAAGCTCGCGCAAGCGACCGCACTACGCGAGCGCGATGGGGCACAAGCAGCGCGCCTTAGTGCCGAGCGCGAACGCGATCGCACAGCCTTGGCTGAAGCGGCCACAGCCGCGCAACGTGATCGCGCCAAACAGTCTGAAGCATTCGCTGTGTCCGAGCGTAATCGTGCCATGCAGGCCGAGGCGGCGGCAAAGCAAACCAGCAAATTTTTAATATCGGTATTTGAAAATGCTGGCCCCACCGCTGCCAGCGGCGATGTGACGGCGGCAGCGCTATTAGATCGTGCCGAAAAGCAACTTGAGAAGGATCTAAAAGACCAGCCACAAGTGCAAGCGCGTCTTTACACAACGCTCGGCACCGTGCAACGCGGCATGGGTGCTTATTTGAAAGCCGAGCGCCTGCATGCGCGAGCGATTGGATTGGAGAAGCAAACCCTTGCCAAAGACGTGAAGTTGTCAGCAAGCGATGAAAAGCAGCGTCGGGCGGCGCTTGAACTAGCCGATAAGCTTTTTACCCAAGCTAATGATTTATACGTAAATGGTAAGGGTACCGCCGCCATGATGCCGGCGCGTGAGGCTTTAGCTCTGCGTGAAAAAAATGCCGCCGCAGATGCGGTAGCACTGGGTGAATCGTTAAGCCAAGTGGGGCATATGCTGGTGTTTGCGCGAAAGCTAGATGAAGGTAAGCCTTTGCTTGAGCGCGGCTTATCGATTGTTGAGAAAGCTGATCCACAAGGTGTAGCAACGGCTTATGCGCTTGGCAATCTTTCTTGGCAGCGCTTTAAGGCGGGTGATTTAGTTGGGGCTGAAGCAATGTCGCGCCGCGCCCTTGATCTACGCGTAAAGCAGGGCGGCAGCGCCGAGGCACCGTATGCCATTAAGCAGCGGCAAGACTTGGCACGCATCATCGAAGGGGCAGGGCGTATTGATGAGGCCCAAGCGCTATTCCAGCAAACCTTAGTGTCGCGGACGGCTTTGCATGGTCACGACAATATCCGCGTTGCCATTGGTTTACGGCGGCTTGGACTATCGCTGGTAAAGCAGGATCGGGCGTTAGAAGCATTGCCAAAATACACTGAAGCACTCGCCATTGTGGTAAAAACGGAGCAAAAAGAATCGCCTCATTATCAAACGATGAATGCTAATCTAGGGATGGCCTACATACAGCTTGGCGATTATGAAGCCGCTGCTGTTGCACTACAACAGTCGGCGCAATACGCGCGCAAACTCGCGTTTTTAGGCTGGCAAGATAAGTTGATTAGTTACTTAAATTTGCTAGCATTCGCGTCTACTAAATTAGGTCGATTTGATGATGCCGCCGCCCAGCTTGATGAGGCGCTGAACATCAGCTTAAAGACCAATGACGATAAATCCGTAAACACCATCAGTACCCTAGTGCATATGGTTGATCTAGCTAGTGCTTCTGGCAATTTTGATGAAGCCGCAACCCGCTTGGCACAGCTAGAAACTCTGCAAAAAGACACGACCCTGCCATCGAATTTAGCGGCGATGTTGGCACATGCCAGAGCGCGTAGTGCTACCCATAAGGGCGACGTGGCTGGCGCGTTGCAAGCCTTTGATGTGGCGGAGCAATACTGGACTAATTTTTACGGCAAAAATACCAGCGCCGCATGGTTAGCAAAAACCCCACGCGCGCAATGGCTTGCGGCAAAAGGTAACCCGTTGCAACGGGCGGAAGGCGTTGATTTGGCACAGCAAATTTTAGTGCAGCTAACGCCAAAGTTAGAAAAAGACGCAGCAGTACTGATGCAACTGAATCAACTCGTTGCTGCACAATAACGGCGGTTATATTTAAAAATGCCTTAAAATAGTCTACTACGGGCGCTCGTCCGGGAGTAGCATCGCGATGATTCAGATGCCCTAGCCCGGCCGATGAGAGTCTCCAGCTTTTTACTCCGCGCCCTGCGGTATGGCAGCGGTAAAATTTTCTTCCGGTTTGGATACTTCCACTTTGCGCCGCGATAAAAATGTGTATGCCACGGGCACCACAAATAAGGTCAGCAAAGTACCTAACAGCAAGCCGCCAACAATCACCCAGCCGATTTGATGCCGTGATTCTGCACCGGCGCCACGTGCTAGGGCTAAGGGAATGGCACCGAGCACCATGGCACCTGTTGTCATTAAAATGGGACGCAAGCGCATTACCGCCGCTTGGGCTACTGCGTCGGCGCGGGCAATGCCTTTTTCGGCTAATTGATTGGCGAATTCAACAATTAAAATACCGTGCTTGGTGATTAATCCCACCAAAGTGATTAAGCCAATTTGGCTATACACATTAAGCGTACCCGGGCTAATGGCAATGCCAAATAGCCCGCCAATGCTTGCACCTAAATGCAAACCGATTAACGCACCGGTAATAGAAAGCGGTACGGTCAGCATGATGATAAACGGATCAATAAAGCTTTCAAATTGAGCTGATAACACTAAATAAATGAAGGCTAATGCGAGTAGGAAAGTTAAGAAAATACTGCCCGATGAATTTCTAAATTCACGCGATTGACCCGATAAATCAGTTTGTACCGTGTCTGGCAATGTGCGTTTAGCCGCATCTTGCATGTAATCAAGCGCATCTTTAAGCGCATAGCCTGGGGCGATGTTAGCGCTAATGGTTGCTGAGCGTAATTTGTTGAAGTGGTTGAGAGCCCGTGGTGCTACAGATTCGCGTACGTTTACTAAGTTGGATAGCTGTACCATTTCACCGCTTTTGCCGCGCACATAAATATTGGTAATGTCTTCCGGCGTGTTGCGGTCAGGTGCATCTACCTGCACGATCACATCGTATTGTTCGCCATCTTGTTTAAAGCGCGTTACTGTGCGGCCGCCGAGCATGGTTTCCATCGTGCGACCAACAGCTTCAATACCGGCACCCACATCGGCCACTTTTTCGCGATTGAGCGATACCTTTAGCTCGGGTTTGTTTAAGCGTAAGTCGGAATCAATATCAGTTAAGCCAGGAAACTTCGTTGCTTCGGCACTTAAGCGTTGCACCATTTTATCGAGTTCCGCAAAGGGTGCTTGAGTCATGATGACAAACTGTACCGGCTTATCGCGGCCTTGACCAAGCGATGCGGGGCTGAGCGGAAACGCCCGTACACCCGCTAGTTGCGCAAATTTTGGTTGTAACTCCTTGGCGATATCCTGTTGGCTGCGGCTACGTTCGCTCCACGGTTTTAAACGCAATACGGCATTGCCATCAGATACGGTAGGGAACCCCGCCACCGAGTTATAGCGCGCTAGCTCCGGAATCGTTACATAGAGCTTTTCGATTTCTTTTATATAATTTGCGGTGTAGCTGACGGTGGCTCCTTCGGGGGAGGAAACCACACCAAAAATAATGCCGCGATCTTCAACAGGTGCCAACTCTTGACGCAGCGATAAAAACAGCGGTATCGCACCAGCGACGCATACGCCCCACAATACAACTGCAATCCATCGATTGTGCAAAACGTAGTTAAGCGCATTTTGATAACGGTTAGTTAGGCCATTAAAAAAACCTTCAATCGCGGTGTAGACCTTGCCATGGTTTACTTCATGTTTAAGTAATTTGGAGCACATCATGGGCGTGAGGGTAAGCGCTACAAAGCCCGATACCACAACAGCGCCTGCAAGTGCCAACGCAAATTCGGTAAATAAACGTCCGGTGCGGCCACTGGCAAAGGCTAACGGAGCGTAAACCGCAGCCAAGGTGATAGTCATCGCCAATACCGCAAAGGCGATTTCGCGCGCGCCGTCAATAGCTGCTTGGACGCGCGGCTTACCTGCTTCAATGTTGCGGTAAATGTTTTCTAACACCACAATCGCGTCATCAACAACCAAGCCAATAGCTAATACCATCGCCAATAATGTCAAGGTATTGATGGTGAAGCCGAACATATACATTAGCGCAAATGAACCGATTAAGGATACGGGAATGGTCACCAAGGGAATAATAGTGGCGCGTAAATTGCGCAGGAATACAAAGATGACGAGTGCTACCAATATAGTGGCCTCTAAAATCGTCGAAAACACGGCTTTAATTGATTCTTCGATGAATACCGAGGAGTCGTAGGCCGTTTCTATAAACATCCCCTCAGGGAGGGTTTTGCGAACTTCGAGCACTTCCGCACGGACAGCTAACGAGAGTTCTAAGGGGTTGGCAGTGGCTTGTTTAATTACCGCTAGATTGGCCGCAGGTTTGCCCAAATAGAAGGCAGCAACCCGCTCATCGACTGCACCAATTTCTACCCGCGCAACATCCTTAATACGCACTGGATAGCCACCCGCATCGCGGATAATTACTTTTTCAAACTCTTCCGGCGTTTGTAAGTCAGTTTGTGCGAGCACCGAAAATTCGCGATTACGGCTTTCAATCCGGCCTGCCGGTACTTCAATGTTTTGCCGTCGCAACGCATCTTCAACATCGCTAGGGGCTAGCTTGAAACCCGCGAGTTTATTACGGTCTAGCCATATTCGCATGGAGGTTTTGCGCTCGCCAAAAATACGAATATCGGCTGCACCCGGTAGGGTGGTAAATCGCGGCTTTACATAACGGCTTACATAATCAGACACTTCTAAGGGCGTATGTTTTTCGCTAAAAAAGCCAACGAACATGATTGGCTGAGAATCCGCTTCAACCTTGGAGATGACCGAATCATCAGCCGCATCAGGTAGGCGACCGCGCACCCGTGCCACTTTATCGCGCACATCAGCAGCCGCAGAATCAGCATCGCGGGTTAAACGAAAGCGCACATTAATTTGGCTGCGTTCAGCGCGGCTTACCGAGCTTAAAATATCTACACCTTCGATTCCTGAAAGTGAATCTTCTAGCGGTTTGGTAATTTGCGATTCTATGACTTCTGCGGACGCGCCTTTGTAAAGCGTTTCCACACTCACTACAGGCTCATCAATTTTTGGATACTCGCGTACCGTTAAGCGGCTATAAGAAATTAAGCCGATGAGTAAAATAGCGAGCGATAACACAGTCGCAAATACGGGGCGACGGATACAAATTTCTGGCAGTGTCACGATCTGATCTCCGAAACTAAATGGGCTGAAGATGCCTAATTATAGGGAGCTTCAGGCATATCTAAAATTAGTAAGTTACTTTTTTACAGGGGTTGCTGCAGACTTTTCGCCGCTCGCGATTTTTACCGCACCGCCATCACGCACCTTCAATTGCCCTGCGGTAATGACGACATCCGTTGCGGTAACGCCGTGAATGATTTCCACATTGGAATCGGCACGCTGACCAATATCCACTTTGACGCGCAAGGCGCGACCATCCACTACCTTAAATAAATACTGATCGTCACCAACGGGAATCAAGGTTTGTTCCGGCACCACCAAGGCATCAGCATTGGCGCTCAATAGTAAACGCACTCGCGCGAACATACCTGGGCGCAACTTGGCATTTGGGTTGGCTACACTAGCGCGAATGAGGATGGCGCGACCAGCTTGGTCAAGCTGCGGGTTGATGGCGTAGATTTTGCCAGCAAAGGTTTGATTCGGAAAGGCATCAAGCGCTATTTGCAGGTTTTGCCCCGTTTTCACCTGCCCAACCAAATTTTCCGGCACGCGAAAATCAGCTTTAAGCGTATTAACAGCTTCTAAATTGACTATTTCCTGACCTTCGCGAACATAGTCACCCACGCTGACACTGCGCAGGCCGGTTAGACCGGAAAAAGGGGCTTTAAGCTCAAGTTTGGCCATTTTTGCTTCAGCCACATCGGCGTTGGCGCGGGCGACTTTGAAGTTGTTGTCGGCTTCGTCACGCGCTTGGCTTGAGATAAAGCCGGTTTTTTGTAAGTCTATGGCGCGGTCATATTTACTTTTATTGAGTACTAGGGTGGCACGCGCTTGTTCCAGTTCTGCACGCTGCACGGTGGAATCGAAGCGCACCAAAGGCGCACCCTTACTAACGGCTTGACCCTCTTGAAATAAAATTTCAGAAATACGTCCCGAAACCTCAGGGCGCAAAATCACCGTTTCATCTGACCGTAAACTGCCGACAGCGGTAATGCTTTGCGGCAGCGCCATTTTAATTACTTTAGCCACCTCTACTGTAGTAGGTGGTGGGCCGGCGTTTGCTGCACCACCGCTTACTGCGCCTTGCGCGGCTTTCAGCGCATTTGCGCCTGCGGGTGTGGTCGGTGCGGATTGGGTATTCGCTGTGGCAGGGGCAGTATTGCGACCTGCATAGTAAGCACCACCGAGAGCAGCAGCAGCGCCGATGCTAACGGCGATTTTTGTAAATAAGGAGAATTTGGCTGGCATGTTGAATAAAATAAATCAAAAATCAAATGGGATGCGGACGCGACTCAAAAGTATGTACCGCGTGAGGCTAGAGCGGGTTGGTGATTCGTATCGCCTACTCGGTGGGTAACCAAGAATGCACCATAAACGGGTCTTGCGGCAACTGACTCGGTAGTCAATTATCCGCTGATTTTTACTGCTTTTGGAAACTATAGCAGGGTCGTGTGCTTAAAAGCGCTAGTTTATGAAAGTAAGATGAAGTGTTTACTTACCAGACAGCGCATTTATGATAAAAACGTCGGCCGAAAGCTCAAGCCAAAATATCGGGCGAAAGTTGCCGCTGCAAAAATGAAATTTGGTCTTTTAGCAGCAGTTTGCGCTTTTTCATGCGGCGCAGCTGTAATTCGTCCGGTACGGCATGATTGGTCATGGCGTTAATGGCATGGTCAAGGTCACGATGTTCTTCTGATAGGGTCAGAAGGCGCGCTTCTATGGCGGCTATATTTGAGTTTTCGGTGGGCATTCGAGACCTTTACTTCCGCGAAATGAGCGTCACCCAAATAATAAGCCCTGCGTATCATTTTAGATAGGCAGGGCTTGATGTTAAACGCGGATTGTAACGACTATATTTTTACCGCATCCAAGGTTTTTCCTTTTGGCGCATTGCCTTTGTCTTTACTTTCGGGCAAGAGTGGGCTCCACGGTTGGGCAGCGATGGGCTTATCACTCTTACTCAGGATTTTAAACTGGCCATCGGCCAAAATCTCGCCGATAAATACGGGGCGGTGTAAATGATGGTTGGTTTCATCCATTTTTACAGTCATACCGTTCGGCGCTTCCATAGTAAGGCCACCCATCGCCGCGCGCACTTTGTCTACCTCAAACGAACCGGCTTTTTCCACCGCTTGCTTCCACAGGCGGATGCCGATATAAGTGGC
>JANMDR010000035.1:0-20647 GCA_031376425.1 Betaproteobacteria bacterium | reverse complement strand
GTGTGTAAATTGATTAAGCCAGGAATCAGAATATGGTTTTCAAGCTTGGTTTCTGCTGCTCCGACGTAGCTAGCACGTGCCGTGGCAGTGGGCAGAATCGCTTTGATAATGCCGCCTTCAACCACTACAGTGTGGTGTTCAAATAAGGTGTTGGCGGGCTCAACCGGTGCTATCCAGCGTGCTGATATTAATGAGATGTTTTTTTGCATGATTTTTATTGGGTTAGTTATGCCCGCTTAGAGAGTGTTGGTAGTGCTAAGTTCAATCTAAAAATGACTTTGGTGGAAGTAAAAAAAAACCCCGCAAATCTGCGGGGTTTTCTTAAATTGCTTTAGTCCGGCATTACTGCGAAACACCCGTAAACTCGATGTCTACACGGCGGTTCTTAGCGCGACCTTCATCAGTTTTGTTAGTAGCAACTGGTTGAGTCTCGCCCTTACCTAGAATAGTAATCTTAGCGGCTGGAACACCTTTGGATACCATGTATTCCTTAACCGTAGTTGCACGACGCTCAGATAAACGTTGGTTGTATGCATCGGTACCACGTGAATCTGTATGACCAGTGGCGATAATTGCAGTTACATCAATTTTCGTCATTTTAGCAATCGCATCATCAATCGATGCGCGGCCTGCCGGCTTCAATACAGACTTATCAAAATCAAACAAAGCTTCAGCTTGAATAGTGATGGCTACTTTCTTAGTTTCTGGAGCTTTAGCCACATTGGCACCAGCAGCTGGTTCAGCTGGTTTTGCTGGGGCGGCTGGCGCTGCCGGTGCCGCAGGGGCTGCCGGCGCGGCTGGGGCTGCAGGAGGTGCCTTTTTGGCCACGCAATCAGGATGCTCAACGCTGGTTAATACCTGTATGCAGGCACCTGAAGCATCACGCACTGGCTTACCGCTGCTGTCTAGCAAGTTTGGTGTAACGCCAGCAAATGCGCTGGTTGCGCTCATTAAGGATGCGGCTGCAACGGCACTAACGATGCGGACAATATTCATTTCAAACTCCCAAGAGATAATAAATTTTTATTCGGAATTGATTTACAAAACTATTCCGACGATTTAGGTAAACACGAAAAGCTTTAGAGCTAAATTGTAGCACCAGCTTATAACTAAATTATTACTAGATGATACACGAAGGGCGCGAACATGAACAAACTTACAGTCCGCTTTAGCAGAGTGGGTAATTTTGGCCGTTGCTAATTTGCAACAATTAATCGCTACTGTTGGGCATTCGCAAATCCACAATAGGTTGTGGCGTCAATCGTGCGCCTTACTCAGGGTTGTGGTTTTACGGGCTGCAGATGGTAAAAGTGACGCTAATGTGCTACATTAATGGGTGCATTTGCAGTTAAAAAAATTCTAAGTTCCTGATTTTGTTGCAGTTTTTACTTTTTCGAAAGAAGCTGTCGTGACCGAACCTATCATCCCGCAATTTGCTAAAGAAACGCATTCGATCAGTATTGAATCGGAAATGCGTCAAAGTTTTTTAGAGTATTCGCTTTCCGTTATTGTTGGTCGTGCCCTACCTGATGTGCGTGATGGCTTAAAGCCCGTGCATCGCCGCGTATTGTTCGCCATGCATGAGCTGTCTAACGAATATAACAAGCCATATAAAAAATCAGCACGTATTGTTGGTGATGTGATCGGTAAGTATCACCCGCACGGCGACACGGCGGTGTACGACACCATAGTGCGTATGGCGCAAGATTTTTCCTTGCGATACATGCTGGTAGATGGGCAGGGCAATTTTGGCTCGGTAGACGGCGACAACGCGGCCGCGATGCGTTATACCGAGATTCGCATGTCGAAAATTTCTTCGCAATTACTGGAAGATTTAGATAAAGAAACCGTTGATTTTGGCCCGAACTACGACGGTAACGAACACGAGCCTTTGGTACTGCCAGCGCGGTTCCCTAACTTATTGGTTAACGGTGCAACCGGTATTGCCGTGGGTATGGCAACCAATATTCCGCCGCATAACCTGAGCGATATCATTGATGCCTGCCAATTGGTGCTCAAAAAGCCTAACGTGGATATTGGCGATCTGATTGATATCGTCAAAGCGCCAGATTTCCCCACTGCCGGTATCATCTTTGGGCTAGAGGGTGTTATTCAGGGCTATCGAACTGGTCGTGGTCGCGTCGTGATGCGCGCACGTTGTCACTTTGAAGACCTTGATAAAGGTTCGCGCAAGTCTATTATTATTGATGAACTACCTTATCAAGTAAATAAAGCCAATTTGTTGATCAAAATCGGCGAACTGGTACGCGATAAAAAGCTCGAAGGTATCTCCGATTTGCGCGATGAATCCGATAAATCGGGTATGCGTGCTGTTATTGAGTTAAAGCGTGGTGAAGTGCCTGAGATTGTGCTCAACAATCTCTACAAAGCCACGCAAATGCAAGAAACATTCGGCATGAATATGGTGGCGCTGGTAGATAACCAGCCGCGCTTGCTGAATCTAAAACAATTCCTAGATGCGTTTTTGCGCCACCGTCGCGAAGTAGTTACGCGGCGTACGGTGTACGAGCTGCGCAAGGCACGTGAACGCGGCCATATTTTGGAAGGCTTAGCGGTTGCGCTTTCCAATGTCGATGAAATGATTGAGTTAATCAAAACGTCGGCAAGCCCATCGGTAGCCAAAGAGGGGCTGATGACGCGGCTTTGGCGCTCTGAGTTGGTTGAAGACATGTTGGCGCGTACGGCTGCATTGGGCTCGGCAGACATTAAGGCCTTCCGTCCAGAATGGTTGCCTATTGATTTTGGCCTGCAAAATGGCGGCTATCGTTTATCTGACGAACAAGCCAAAGCAATCTTGGCCTTGCAATTACAGCGCTTAACAGGTCTAGAGCAAGACAAAATTGTCGCGGAATACAAAGAAGTGATGGAAAAAATTGCTGATTTGCTCAGCATTTTATCTACACCAGAACGCGTGACGGCCATTATTTCTGGTGAATTGAAAGAAATCAAAGAACAGTTCGGCGATAAGCGTCGCTCTGAGATCGTGATTAACGGCACCGAAATGTCGATGCAAGATTTAATTGCATCTGAAGAAGTCATTGTGACGATGTCGCATTCTGGCTATATCAAATACCAGCCGGTAGCCGATTATCGTGCCCAAAAGCGCGGCGGGCGCGGTAAGCAAGCCACTGCTACAAAAGATGATGATTTCATCGAGAATTTATTCATCGCCAACACCCATGATTACGTACTTTGTTTCTCGAACAAAGGGCGCGTGTATTGGGTAAAAGTGTATGAAATTCCGCAAGGCTCGCGTGCTTCACGTGGCAAGCCGATTGTGAATCTGCTGCAAATGGGGCCGGACGAAAAAATTAGTGCGGTGTTACCGGTAAAAGAGTTTGTTGAAGATAAGTTTGTGTTCTTCGCAACCTCCGAAGGCGTTGTTAAGAAAACAGCCTTGGCTGATTTCTCTAATCCGCGCAAGGCCGGTATTATCGCCATTGCTTTAGACGCAGGCGATAACTTAATTGGCGTATCCATGACTGATGGTAAGCACGATGTCATGCTGTTCTCCGATGAAGGCAAGGCCGTGCGTTTTGAAGAGGGTGATGTGCGGGCGACGGGTCGCGATACGCGCGGCGTACGCGGCATGAATCTATCTAAAGGCGGCAAAGTAATCGGCATGCTAGTGGCTGAAGACGAGCAATATGCGGTGTTGACAGCCACTGAACGCGGTTACGGTAAACGTACCTCAATTGGCGAATATACCCGCCATGGTCGTGGCACGCAGGGCATGATCGCAATTCAAACTAGCTCACGCAACGGTAAAGTAGTAGCCGCGATTTTAGTGAAGCCTGAAGACGAAATTATGATGATTACGACTGCTGGCGTGTTGATTCGCACTAAGGTAAAACAAATTCGCGAGATGGGGCGCTCAACCCAAGGCGTGACCTTGATTAACCTAGACGAAGGCAGCAAGCTTTCCGGCCTCCAGAAAGTGGTTGAATCAGACGAGGAAGATGGCGCAGTTTAAATGCAGTCTAAGCGCAGCTTAGGCGCACACCAAGCTATTGTGCACTGCCGTCAGTATGGTGTTAACTTCTGTTGCCAGCTTCTGTTGTGGGGCGCACAGCTAGAAATTTTTAGCTGTGTCACAATAGCTTGTTAAAGTTTATATATTTGCTCTTGTACGATCAAATTAATCGTTGTCATTGTTCCAAATCGGAGGATGCATGTTAGGTTCTATACCGCTTTTTCGTGATCTAAATCCTGTTGAACTTACCGCTATTGAAGATCAGACCATAGAGAAAATTGCCCCGAAAAATACGGTAATTTTGACTGAGGGCGATGCTGGTGATTCCTTATTTTTGATTGTGCAAGGACGCGTTAAGGTTTTTATCGGTGATGAGGATGGTCGTGAGATCATCCTTAAAATTCTGGCACCAGGTGATTTCTTCGGTGAAATGTCGATGATTGATCGCCAGCCGCGTTCGGCATCGGTTTCCACCCTTGAGCCTTCCGTCTTTCGGGTGTTGTCGCACCAGTCTTTTCAAGAATGCCTAGACCGCACCCCGCGAATTGGCTCCATCGTGATGCAGGCCTTGGCTAAACGCTTGCGCGATGCTGATCGCAAAATATCTACACTGGCATTGATGGATGTGTACGGGCGCGTTGCCTCAACATTAACCGAATTAGCAATCACCACCAACGGTAAAACGATTGTTGGCGAACGTTTATCGCAACAAGATATCGCCAATATGGTTGGGGCATCGCGGGAGATGGTGAACCGTATTCTGAAAGATTTATCCGAGCGCGGATACATCACGGTGGAATCAAAATCTATCACTATTTTGAATGAAAATCTGCCACCATCATTCTAGCCTTTACCTTGCACTAACTCGTTAGTATCGCGCGCCTTATTGCATTTTTAAGGCGCGTTTTTATTTACCATTTTAGGAGTTAAAAAATGTCAGGTGGAAAATTTCACGTCCATGGTCCCCATGACCATGCGGTAGAGCATGCTGGCCACGGTGGTGGTGCGGACAAAGGTTTAGCGCAATATGTGGCGATATTCACGGCGGTGTTGGCAACGATTGGCGCAGTAGTCAGCTATCAAGGCGGTCATTCGCAAAACGAGGCGCTGTACTATAAAAATGATGCAGTACTTGAAAAAGCGAATGCTTCAAACCAGTGGGCGCTATTTCAGGCTAAAGGAACAAAGCAGAATTTAGCTGAATTAGCAGAAGGATTAGCGACAGACCCTGCCGTCAAAACGCGTTACGCTGATGAAGTAAAGCGTTATAAGGCTGAAAAAGAAGTGATTATGGTGGAAGCGAAAAAGCTTGAGGCAAAATCAACAGCTGCCGATGAGCGCAGCCGCAAAGCCCTCAATCCACACGATAAATTAGCGCAGGCAATGACGTTTATCCAAATTGCAATTTCATTAGCCGCGATTTTTCTGCTCACCGGAAAACGCTGGATGTTTGGTTTAGCTGGTGGTGCTGCGACGATCGGCATTGCTTATTGGGTTGCTGCGTTTTTGGCACATTAAGCTACTTGGGAATTTTCGGCGGGTGAATGGTTCGTGCTTGTATTTTGCTCTGTGGAGCGGAATAGCAGCCCGTCGCAGCCCGCAAACGCTGCATAAAAGGCCGCAAGCTTGTTCGGCATGCAGCGTTCGGTCAGCACATTTAGATTGGCATTTTTAACGTTTCGCGACTTAAAACCTGCGATTCGTCGCATCCTGCTCGCGCGGTGATGCGCATTCACGCATAGTGCACTCATCGAAACAGCAACGCGGTACTAGCAGTAAGCAGTTGGGTACCGTAAGCTTTTTAAATCAGGAGAAAATCATGCGTACAGCAACTTCAGTCTTAACGGTTCTTACCGCCTGTGTGGTGACAGTCGCGATCAGTGTTTCACTTATGGGTCAAGCTAATGATCATTACGCTTCAGACCAAATGATGGATCAAACCGCGGTGCAGGCAGCAGGCAAGCATCACGAAGCCGCTAGTGCCGATTTTTCAGCCGAAGCTTCGCAATTGGTTGTTGATCGCGCTTAAATTTTTTCTAGGCGTATCTATGGACATAGGCCTATGCAGTCGCCAACTGTGGCGCTCGCTGCACCTTCGCTTCCCGAATCGGTAAATTGCAGAGTGCTGCGGCTATGGCCAAAGCAATATCTGCCCACCACATCCACAGATAATTGCCGTTAGCAGTCATTGCTAACCCTCCCAAGTAAGCACCTAAAAATCCACCGATTTGGTGCGATAGCAAAGTGAGCCCGAATAAGGTGCCAAGATAACGCGTGCCAAAGAGCTTTGCCACCACACCCGCTGTAGGCGGCACCGTTGCCAGCCAAGTAAGGCCTAATCCGGCTGCAAATAGATAAAATGTAATGTCGGTTTTTGGTGCCATCAAATAAATGCCCACTAACAATGCGCGTGACGCGTACATCCAAAACAAGATATATTTACTGCGCATTTTTGATACGCCCCAGCCCGCCAGCAAACTGCCAGCAATATTTGCTAGGCCAATGATGGCTAGCGACCAGCTAGCAACAGACGGCGGTAGCTGGCATAGCTGCACCTCGCCCGGTAAATGCACTACCAAAAAAGCAATGTGAAAACCGCAGGTAAAAAATCCGGCGTGCAGCAGTAGATAGCTTCTGTCCTTTAGCGCCGTCACTACTTGGTCTTTAAGACCTGTTCCCGTTACCGTGGGTGCGGTGGACGCATCTAGTTTTTGTATTGGTGCAGTAGGACGCCGGAGTAAATACGCCAGCGGCAAAGCCAGAAGCGAGATAACGGCCAAAGTTACAAACGCGTACGCATGGCCAGTGATGGAAATAATTTTTTGCACAATCGGTGCAAATACAAATTGACCAAATGAGCCGCCGGCGTTTATCACGCCAGATGCCATGCCGCGTTTGTCGTCCGGAATGCGCTGTGCGACCGCGCCGATGAGTACCGAAAAACTACCCGCGCCTGCGCCCGCTGCACTCAATAAGCCAATCGATACAACTAAGCCAATTTCACTGCTTAATAATGGGGTAGTGAGAGAGCCGAATGCCAGTAGCACTAAACCTATCGCAATGACGCGTCCCGCCCCGTACTTATCTGCCACCGCGCCCGCTACAGGTTGAATTGCACCCCATGTAAACTGTCCCACGGCCATGGCAAAACTAATGGATGTTAATCCTAGTCCTGTTGCCGTATTCAGAGGGGAAACGAATAATCCAAGGGATTGTCGCGCCCCCATTGTAATCATGAGTACTGCTGCCGCCATAAAGGTGATGGCCCAATAATTGACGGTAATGGGATTTTGCGTGTTATTTGCGATAGTCATTGCTAGATAAACTTGGCTAAAACTAGGAGTATAGACCGTCATACAGTAATAAGTTTGGCGTTGCGTAGATGTGCGCATACGGTTAACTAATGTTACTGTTCGCTATGTGGTCTTCGTGCTAATCTTTGGGTTAGCGGTAATATGTGCTTCACCACTATTTTGTACCGATGATTCAGCATTAGCCAATAAATGAAAAATACCGATATCACCGTACCATCCCCTGCAAATTCCAGCGCCATTGAACTCGCCATCAATGCAGGTGCGGCTGCCAGCATGAAAGAGGCGGAGGTTAAAAAAGGCGCGTTAGAAGCCCGTTTTTTGCGGCCGATTGTACTGATTGCTTGTGGTAGTTCTTTGGCGGGCTCAATTTTAGTTTCTGGTCGTGCCTATACCGCTGGTCGTGAGAAAGAAGCGTTGTTGTTTTCTATGTTCGGCCTCATGTTCCTCGCTATTTTATTGCTTTGGAAAAAATTTCAGATTCATACACTCACTAAATTTACGATTGCTGCCTATGTGTTGCTAGCGCTGGCTACTATGTTCGTTTTTGGTTTGCGCAGTAGCGTTGCGGCGATGGTGGTGTGTACTGGTGCGGCGACGGCAATGGTTTATGGTGCACAACGCAGTATGCTGCTGCTGCTCAGCTTAGCGGCCGCCTTTTTTTGTATTCAGTTTTTCTATTCACCCCACGGTGGTTTTTACGCTGAGGCACGCGAACTTACAGCTGCCCACTGGTGGGTAGTTTTGATTGTTATCTTTGCGCTAGCTTGCGGTATTTCGGCGTGGTTGGGCTTTATGCATAGGGAGTTGCAAAATAGCATTCTGTCGCTAGAGCAGGCGAAAACACGGCTAGAAAGCCAGCTCGAACGCAATGCCACCACGCTCATCGCCCTGCAGCGTACCGAGCGCGAGTTAAAACGCACCAATGCTGGGCTGGAGGATCGCGTATTTGCACGCACGGTGTCCTTGAACGAAGCGCGACTTGATGCTGAAGAAGCGAGCCGCGCCAAGTCTGAATTTTTAGCCAATGTCAGTCATGAAATTCGGACGCCGCTCAATGCGGTGATGGGCATGGCGGAATTGATTCGCTTTGAACCCGTATCTGAAGCTGTTGCTGGTTATGCCAATACCATTACCGATTCTGGTGCCGTGCTGCTTGATGTGGTGGAAAATATTCTTGGCTTTGCCAAGATTGAAGCAGGCAAAGTAGGGGTGGAAAGCATTGAATTCTCACCCTATGATGTGTTGCGAGATGTCAGCGCGCTAGCGGCGGTAAAGAGTGTTGATGCGGATATTGTGGTTAATTTTTCCACTGCCACCAACTTGCCAAAGTTGGTTTTAGGTGATCCGCTGCGCGTGGTGCAAGTCTTGGCGAATGTGGTCAATAATGCGATCAAATTTACCAAGCAGGGCACTGTTACGATTGAAACGCGCTGCCGCGAGCTAAACCACGATGACATACAAATTGAATTCACCATTCAAGATACTGGCATCGGCATGAAGCCCTCGCAGTTGGAGAAAATTTTTGAGCCTTTCGTTCAAGCCGATAATTCCGCTACCCGCGAATATCGTGGAACCGGCCTAGGATTGGCTATTTCTAGGCGTTTGGTATTGCTAATGGGCGGTAAGATTTTTGCCGCGAGTGAAATGGGTCACGGCTCAACATTTACCATAGTGCTGCCATTTAAACGGGTAGCTACAGAAGTACCAGCACCGCGGCAATCGCCTGCCATGCCTGCAGCACCGGCATTTGCTGGTAAGCGAATTTTGGTGGTGGAAGATGATCCTATCAATCGCAAAGTAGCGCACAAAATGTTGGAAAAACTCGGTTTTTCAATTTTAATGGCAAACGACGGCAAACAAGCCGTTGAGATGATTAATCAGCCGGGCTTCAGTGTTGATTGCGTGCTGATGGATTTACATATGCCGGTAATGAACGGTATGGATGCTGTGGCAATCATTCGTAAAACGCATAACACGACTGCACTGCCCATTATTGCCTTCACCGCTAACGCCTTTACGGAACAGCGCAATATTGCGCTGGCAGGAGGCTTTAATGATTACATCACGAAACCGGTACATTACGACGCGCTAATTGCCGCTTTGGATCGTTGGGCACGTTAAGTACGTTATGCGGTACGTTAAGCGCTACCTAATGTAGTTGGTGCATTATGTTGGCGCGCCATGATACCGATGACAATTAAATCGAGCAAGCAATAAAACGTTCCGGCTGCAAATGGTGGGTTAGCCGCACTAATGACGAGGGCAGGGTGAAATACCGCCGCAGGAACCGTTAGCGCCCAACGCCAATTTTCTAGTGCGGTACCGTAAAGCTCCATGATCAGCGCCAACAAAAACATGGTGACGTAAAGCGTTCTTGCGCGACCAAAAACCATACAAAACAAGAATACTAAAAACAAAAACGCGCCAAAGGTATCAGTGCCACGGTGCAAAACCAATATCGTGTAAGCAACGCCTAATAGCGGTACACCAATTAACCACGATACCTTGGATACTTTGTAAGACGGCATTCCAAAAGCACTTTTAGAATAAAAAACATGGTCCAAACGCTGGGCAATTAATACCCCAAGCAACATCAATAGGGCATGGCCTGGTGGCACAAATAACGGCAAATTACCAAATTGATAATCGTATAGCCGCCACACCAGCGATAAAATTATCTCGCCCAAACCGCCTAGCAGCATGCAAATAATTAAGGTCCAGCGTTCCACCGCGCGCCCGATGAAAAGCAAAGTCCCAATCACGGCTAGTGTCCAGATATTGGTCAGCCACTGCCCGTGACGACCCATGAATGCGTCTAACGCTAAACCACCACTAATAAGCACCACGATATTGACTGTAATCAATAAGCGCGTACGCGCTGATACGTGGGACCATAGTAGTTGCTGGAATTGGCTAGGCTTGAGTCCGTCTAAAAAATGATTTAACTTAGTGAACAGCAATTGCATGGTGTTTTCATAGCTAAAAATTACCGTAAATTAAATCCAAAAGCACGGAGCAAGTGGCGCGAATAAGGCGGAAACACCGATTTTACACAGCTATAGACACAACCCGGTACAGTGTTTTTTATTAGGTGAGCAGAGCGTACCAGTCTGTTTGTAATCTGACGCCACAATATTTCACGCCAAGACGCTGCAAAAATCAAAAAAATATGTCATAAAACACCGTATCCTGCCACCGAAGTAGGGCTTAATCTAGGATAATTCAGCTATGAAAGCACCTACCGATTTAGATATTTTTGATCCTACAGAACCTGAGCCGTCTCACGTGCCCAGTTCATCAAGTGCGATGCGTGGCGAGGTGGCAAGGCCGCTGTCTGGGACTGCGGCGTCTAACCTGCCTAATTTCCCCAATCGTACCCACTCACCCTTATTTGATGATTTTGTCGACTTCGCTGATCTTGAGTTAGATGTGCCGCCAGCATTGCGGTCGGCGCCAGTCAAGTCGTCCTCGGCCTTTGATTCTACGGATAGCGTTTTTCTCACGCGCAACGCTACCGCCGTTGAACAACACAATTCGCGTTTTAGTGACGATGACTTTTTGTCCAATGAACCACAAGCACCTCACTCACCACAAGCACCATATGTACCACATGCCAGCAGTCGCAATGCGGCTTCCTCTTTACCTAACGCTGACCAAGAATTACAAATGATTGAAAAACTGCGCGCGCGCTTGAATGCACGTGCCGATGATGAAAATTTGCCTGATCCGGCTTTTCCACAGTCCACACCGTTAAGCCCGCCAGTAGCGCCAGCGAAGCCAGTCGTGAAGCGCGTTAGAAAAACTACGGCTGTGATGAATCTTGATTCTGAGAATAGTGATTTGGCGCGCGCCGAAGCAATGGTGGATAACCCCTTCGATAATCCAGAATTGATTGCGAAATTAGCAAAATCAAACGCGAAGATTTCTTCCCTTGATCCTTTGGAAATACCCGCAAATAGGGGTACTACACCCTATACAGGATTTGGCTCACGCAACCCTGCCAAGGCCGCAACAGGCGGCGCTGCGGTTTCTGCCGGTGCGCCAGTCACCACCCGCATGCCTAAACTCATGCGCGAGGCAAGCTGGATTTTATTTACTGCTTGCGCTGTATTCCTTATCCTAATTTTAGCCACCCATAAATCCACTGATCCCGGGTTCTTCTTCAGTGGCCGAGGCACGGCGATTGCCAATGCGGGCGGTAGCATGGGCGCATGGATGTCGGATGTGTTGCTGGGCTTATTTGGTATTTCAGCTTGGTGGCTGGTGCTGCTGGCCGTGTTTGCCGTGTTACGATTATTTCAGCGCGTGGAAGCTGGTAGCGTGTTTGATCGCCGTAGTATTGCCATTGCGCTTACTGGTTTTGTGCTGGTACTAAGCATTTCTGGTGCGATCGAAGCGATTCGTTTGCACAGCATGAAGCTTGAATTACCGAATGGCCCAGGCGGCCTTTGGGGAGGATTTTTAGGCGGCGAAATTGGCCGCTTTTTGGGTTTTACTGGTGGCACGATGCTGTTATTAGCGGCTTTGGCGGCCTGCTTTAGTTTGTTTACGGGATTGTCGTGGATTAAGCTTTGCGAGCGTATCGGTGCTGGCTGGGAATGGCTTTGGTATCGCTTTCAAAATCGGGTAGAGGAAAAGCGCGACCGAGCAGTAGGCGAAGTGGCGGTGGTCAAGCGCGAAGAAAAAGTTGTGCAACTGCGTAAGGAGATTATTGAGCATGCGCCAATTCGTATAGAGCCTACGGTTGTCGCTGTGCCCCAATCGGCGCGGGTGGCGCGGGAAAAACAAGTGCAGTTGTTTGAAGGTTTATCCGATACCGATTTGCCGCCGCTCGCTTTGCTCGATCCAGCAGATAGCATCATCGAGCGCCCGAGCGCCGAAACTTTAGAATATACGTCGCGTTTGATCGAACGGAAATTGCTCGACTTCAATGTTCAGGCGAGTGTTGTCGTGGCGCATCCAGGGCCAGTCATTACGCGCTATGAAATTGAGCCAGCAGTAGGGGTAAAAGGTTCGCAAATTATGAACCTTGGCCGCGATTTGGCGCGGGCGCTTTCAGTCACCAGCATTCGTGTGGTGGAAACCATACCTGGCACTAGCTATATGGGTTTGGAAATACCGAACCCGAAACGCGAAATTGTGCGCCTATCGGAAATTTTGGGCTCAGAAATGTTTGCCGCCATGCCTTCAAAACTAGCCGTGGCAATGGGTAAAAGTATTGCCGGTATGCCCGTTACAGCTGACCTTGGGCGCATGCCGCATTTATTGGTGGCAGGCACGACGGGATCGGGTAAGTCGGTGGCGATGAACGCGATTATTTTATCGCTACTCTATAAAGCAACAGCCAAGGAAGTGCGTTTAATTCTTATTGACCCAAAAATGCTGGAACTGAGCGTTTATGAAGGCATTCCGCATTTATTGGCACCTGTGGTGACAGACATGAAATACGCGGGCTTTGCGCTCACATGGTGCGTCGGCGAAATGGACCGTCGCTATAAAGTAATGAGTGCATTAGGCGTTAGAAATTTATCAGGCTACAACACCAAAGTAACAGACGCTAAAGCCGCAGGGTCGCCAATTGGCAACCCATTCTCGCTCACGCCGGACGCACCAGAGCCATTAGAAACGATGCCGATGATTGTCGTCATTATCGACGAGTTGGCAGATTTAATGATGGTAGTTGGCAAAAAAGTAGAAGAGCTCATTGCCCGTCTAGCCCAGAAAGCACGGGCATCTGGCATCCATTTAGTGCTAGCCACGCAGCGCCCGTCGGTGGATGTAATCACTGGTTTAATTAAGGCCAACGTACCTACCCGCGTTGCGTTTCAGGTGTCTAGCAAAATTGATTCACGGACGATTTTAGATCAACAAGGTGCCGAGGCCTTGCTAGGGCAGGGCGATATGCTTTATCTACCACCCGGCAGCGGTATGCCCATGCGCGTGCATGGTGCATTTGTGAGTGATAACGAAGTGCATAAAGTAGTTGATTGGCTAAAGCAACAAGGCGAGCCGCAGTATGTTGAGGGTATTTTGGAATCGCCAGAAGAAGTCAGCGCCGATTCCTACGGCGATGGGGGGGGCAGTAGTGGAGGCGGCTCCGGTGAGGCTGATGCCTTGTACGATCAAGCAGTACGCATCGTGCTAGAAAATAAAAAAGCCTCAATTTCATTAGTGCAACGGCACCTGCGCATTGGCTATAACCGCGCCGCTAGATTGCTGGAAGAAATGGAAAAAGCAGGGCTGGTGTCGTCAATGCGCGGTAACGGTAATCGCGATATTTTGGCGCCGAATCGCGATGCACCCCAGTAGGTTTTAAATTGAACATGCAGGAACGAAACAGGGGTTAATTTTGTCCAACCCACTGTTATCATGATTGTGACCAGCACCGGCCTTACTACTCCAAAAGTAGGGTGCCTTCAGCTATATTTTATTTAGGAAATGATGAAACACTCGCCTCTTTTTATTGCCACTAGCATCGTCGTTTTATTGCTTTCAGCACCACTAGTTTTTGCGCAAACCAGCAAAGCGGTCGCAATGCCGCTCGCGCCAAAAATCGTGGGCGCAGCAACGGCTAAATTTAATGCTTTTGTTACCCGGGTAAGCAGTGGTCAGGCGCAGTTTGAACAAGTAGTCATCGATAAAACGGGTGCTATTAGTCAACGCGCCAGTGGCACATTTATTTTTGCGCGTCCCGGCAAATTCCGCTGGAATTATGTGAAGCCCGCACAGCAAATCGTGAGTGACGGCACCAAGGTCTGGATATTTGATCAAGACCTAAACCAAGTCACCATCAAGAAGTTTGACACCACGCTATCCGCAACACCCGCCGCACTCCTTACCGGCACCGCCAAGCTCGATAGTTTGTTTAACACGACGGAGCAAGGTCAAATAAACGGCTTAGATTGGGTTCTCGCCACGCCCAAGCAAACCGACACCGGCTTTGAATCCGTGCGCATCGGCTTCAAAGGCGACGTGCTGGCCGAACTAGAACTTAAGGACCTGTTTGGTAACCGTACACAACTCAAGTTCACCGATCTTAAAAGCAATGTAACCGCTGCTGCAGGTACATTTAATTTTGTACCGCCGAAAGGGGCGGATGTAGCGGGCGAGTAGGCGCTATTGATGGTTCTCTCTGTGCTTTGAAATAGGTAACTATGAAGGTGATGTTTGTTGCGCGGCATCGATGATTACACTAGTCACCGTCAGCAGACCAGTGTAGTCGCCACGGCAAATAGGGCGGGCATCTACTGTGAATCTGTACGGTGCAACTGGAAATCTACTTTCCAGCGCCCACCATCCACCTGCCACCCATCTAGTATAAGCTTCGCTTGACAGCTGTATATGTCCGTGTATACTGTGTATATATTAATAAGCACAGTAAATCATGAGCGATCAAATATTTTTTTCTAGCACCGATAACACACCGATGTACAGCCAGATCATGGAGCATGTGCTGGCGAGGGTGCTTATAGGTGATTGGCGGCCCGGTCAGGCGCTGCCCTCTATCCGCGAGCTTGCGAGTGCCAGCCGGGTGAGTGTGATTACCGTAAAGAGGGCTTATCTTGAGTTGGAGCGCACGGGGGTTATCGTCACCCGACACGGCATTGGCTCCTTCGTGGCGGACACACAAGATTTGCCGCGTCAGTTGGCGCAAGAAGAGTTTGATACCCATCTACTTGGCATGTTACGCGCCGCCAATAAACTGGGTATGCCCGCTGCTGCCGTGACGGAGGTGGTGCATAACTCACTGGCCTCGGAGCTTACGGCTGCAGTCCCCGAAAAACAAGCAACCAAGCGGAAGTAGGTAGCCATGACAACGCTAGAGACACCCGCGCTCAAGGTGCGCGGCTTACAAAAAAACTATGCTGATTTCGCGTTGCACAACATCGACTTAGATTTACCCACAGGCCAAATTATGGGCTTGGTCGGTGCCAACGGTGCCGGTAAATCTACCATTATGCGCATCTTAATTGGCTTGATTAAGGCTGATCAAGGTTCGATAGAAGTGCGTGGCTATCGCGTGCCCGACGGGCAGGTGGCTATCAAGCGCGAGGTTGGTTATGTGTCCGACGATATGCGGCTTTATAAAGCCCAAACCTTACGTTGGCACATGGATTTTATCAAGAGCATTTATCCCGATTGGGATGAAGCTTATGCAGGCCAGTTGCTAAAACGCTTTGATTTGCGCGCCCATCAAGTGCTGCGTGGTTTTTCGCATGGGCAGCGCGTGAAAGCCTTGCTGCTCTTGATACTGGCACGCCGACCTAAATTATTACTGCTCGATGAACCCACCACCGGACTTGATCCAGTCGCGCGTATCGAAGTGCTAGAAGCCCTTGCAGAAGTGCTGCGCGATGAAGAGCGTAGCGTACTGTTTTCGTCACACAACACGATGGATGTGGAGCAGTTATCTGACACTATTACTTTCCTGCACCAAGGTAGGCTTGTTGCATCACAAGATAAAGAATCGTTTCTATCAAGTTGGCGGCGCGTCGTATGCCAAGGCCAGTGCCATGATGCATTGCTGGAGCGCGTTCGCGCCATGCCGGAAGTTGCTAGTGCCCGCAACAGCGGGTCGATTATCGAACTTAAAGTACGTGATGGCGGCGATATTTTTCAATCGCGCCTGCAGCAACTTGGGTTAACGATTACGACGGTAGAGCCGATGAATCTTGAAGATATTTTTGTCACTAGTGTGCGTGCCGGAGGTTCGCAATGAACACTCACTCCCTTGATTTTCCGATGATTAAATTGCTGGTACTCAAAGATTGGCATATTTACCAGAAGCAGTTAGCGGCCTATGTTGTGGGCATGCTGATCGGCTTAACCTTGGTTAGTGTTGGCAAAAATTGGTCATTTTATTTGGGCGCGTTAATCTTGCTCGTGCTGTTAATTTGTGCCGGTGGTTTTGCAATTCAAAGCTCGGTGCTCAATGAAAGAAAAGAGCATACCCTACCTTTTGTAATGAGCCTGCCAGTCACGCCGATGGACTTTTACTGGAGTAAGCTATTGGCGAATACGGTGATCTATCTTGTGCCGTTTAGCTTGGTGGTGGGTGGCACGGTGTTTTTAGTATTGTTTACGCCATTGCCAGATGGTTTACTGGTTTGGTCTTTGCTCATTTATGGTTTTTTGGCAATGACGTTTTGCGTTTCGCTTTGTGTGGCGTTAGTAGTGGAATCAGAAGGTTGGAATATTTTTGTCCAGATTGGATTATCAACGATGGTTAGCCCGTTCATCATGGGAATCGGGCAAATAGATGCGATCGCGCAGAATATTAAAACTGCAAATATTGTGTGGAGCTTGCCTGCTCTCGGTATTTTTCTAGCACAAGCTATCGTGATGTTAGTAGCACTGGGAATCACGAGTTGGGTGCAGCGCCGTAAGACATCGTTTTTGTGAATACAGCAACCTTGAGCGCAGGGCGTTTCCATTATATGGACAATTTGCGCGCGCTGGCTATGCTAACTGGCGTACTGTTCCACGCGGGCTTGGCCTATAGCACGGTGTTGCACAACTACTGGCCAACGGCCGACGCGAGCTATTCAAAATGGGTGGACGGTTTTGTCTGGTTCACTCACTTATTTCGGATGCCGCTATTTTTTGTGGTGGCCGGTTTTTTTGTGGCGCTGATGGTGCAAAAGCGTGGCATAGGGAAGATGTTGCGCAACCGTTTTGCGCGAGTACTGCTACCGTTCATACTATTTTGGCCAATACTTTATTTTGCGCTGCGTGGACTTACCCTCTACGCTGCAAGCCACGTAGATAAGCCATCGCCACTGCTTATAGTAGTAAAGAAATGGATGCTGGAAGCAAACGCGCCTACCGCTCCACCGTCTATGATGCATCTATGGTTCCTCATGTATTTAATGTGTTTTTGCGTGCTAGTTTGGGTTGTGGATGCACTGGAAATGCAGTGGCCGAAATGGCCAAAGTGGTTAATAGACGCGGCGGTAACAATGCGTTCGACCACATGGCTGACGATCTTAGTGGCCGTAGCACCTTTGCTGCTAGTGCCTGCAATGGCTAGCGTTGCCGCACCAATGCCAGCGCCAGAAAGTTTTTTCCCGCAATGGTGGGCGCTGCTTATTTTTGGTTTTTACTTCGCCCTTGGCTATCAATTCTTTAAATATCAAGCGCTGATTGATGCTTTAAGACCTATTGCACTGTGGCTGTTAGTCGGCGCTGTATTAGCCTATGCGGTATTTTTATGGACGTTTAAATCGTCCGCAAAATTGCATTTGCTGCAAGCCAGCATGGAAGCCTACGCGAGCCTATGGATGACCTTATGGTGTTTGAGTATCGGTAAACAATGGTTGAATCGCAGCAATCGGGCTTTGCGTTATGTAGCGGATGCTTCGTATTGGATTTACTTAACGCACTTACCCATCCTGTTTGCGATTCAATATTATCTACTGGATATTGAAGCCCAGTGGCCGACAAAATTTCTAATTTCGGTGATAGCCACTCTTGCTATCGCTTTTGCGAGTTATCAATTAATGGTCCGCAATACGGTGATTGGCAGGCTGCTAAATGGGACGTCTCGTAAGACCAATGAAGCCTAAGTATTCATTTGACTGCGTCGACAATCGCTGTTGCTGATGCTGATGCGCTGCTCGGTGGCTTAAGGTTCTCTAAAATCTCATAATAATTGCGCACGGCTTCTACTAAGCCAATCGCCTCTTCACCTCGGCAAGCGCCGTGTTTTAGGGTCTCAGTTATTTCAGGTTGTTGCATCATGGAATAGGCTTTTTTCACTGCCAGCCAAGTATCGGGATTGAGTTTTAAGCGGGCCGCTAAAATACGGGCATCTTCTAAATGGCCATAGCCTTGGTTGTACGCGGCCAGCGCCAACCAAGTGCGATCGGGCTCAACAATGCGTGCTGGAATCGTGTTTTTAAGCAGGCTTAAATATTTTGCACCACCTAAAATACTTTGCCGAGGATCGAGGCGATCTTTTACTTCCATGCGACTCGCTGTTTCTTCTGTCAGCATCATAATGCCACGCACACCAGTGGGTGAAGTGGCCGTTGGATCCCACTGCGATTCTTGATAGGCTAGCGCCGCTAAAAACCGCCAATCTATGCCAGTGGCTGTTTCTGCTTCTAAAAAAAATGGTTGGAGATCCGGCAAGAGCGTTTCCGTGCGAGCTAAAATGCCATCTGCATCTGCCGGCCCAATACGATGAAGATGGCCGTAATAACGGTCTTCCAGACGATCCAAGGTACCGTTAGCACGTAGTTTTTGGAAGAACTTAGCAGCGGTGATTTCCATGTCCGCATCAAATGATCTGGCGTCTGCCAATGCCCAAGCTACGTTCATAGGCTTGCCCACGCTGGCAAAGCCCGCAATGTCGGTGTAGACACGTCGGGCAACGGCAAAACCGGTGTTCTCAACGAGGGCGAAATCCGCATTGCCCTCCACCACGTTCTTAAGCAATGCATCTTGGCTGGTGTGTTCGGGTAAGGTAATTATTTCTGTTTTAGGATTAGTCACTAACAATTGCCGCACTAATGCTTGTGCGGGTGAGCCTGCCACAACAGCTACGCGCCGCGTGCCGACTTTATTGGCATTGGTGGTACTTTCTAAACCCACTAAACGAAACTGGGCTAGTCGGTAGGCGGGGCTGTAGCGTTGAGCTTGGGTTGCCGATTCTGGCGCTAAATTTGGGTTGTTCGTTGGGATGGAAACGGAATTGGACACTAAGCCTGCCGCAGCAAAATGCCCTTGCCCGCGACGGAGCGCGCGCCAGAGTGCCTCATGGTTGGAGAAGCTTATAAAACGTGGCGCTGCACCCAACTCGCGGGCAAAAAGTAATGCCAAATCATGTTCAAAACCAGCTTGGCGATATTCTTCGCGCTCCGGTAAGGTGGGGCTTTTGGTGTCCCCTAGTTCGGCGGTGCGCGTGGTGCTGGCTTTCTCGTTTGGTGCGGCCAAAACCAATATCACTACCTCGCCCGTCTCGCGCGGTGGCCGTAATGTGGGTAAAAAAATCGGTGGCAAGGCGTTGGCAATGTTTTGTGAAAATGTGGATACCAACATACCCCGCTGTACCATCCAACCGGCTAGTGCCATCGCCCCCACACATAGCAGGGTAGCAATCACCGCAATGCCACACCAAATGCCGAAAAGCCGCGCCAATGAGGGCGCTAAGCCCACTTTGGCGGGGTGTTGCGGATGTGGATGTCTTTGCCTGCGGCTATGTTTTTTCAAGGCAAAATTACAACTTTTCCAGTTACTTCACGGTTTAAAATATCGCGCAAGGCCTTGGCGCTTTCATCCAAGCTATAGGTTTTGCTAATGTGAGGCCTTAGCTTACCTTCAGCCATCCAGCTCATCATCTCTTGTAGTCCGGCAAAGTTTGCCTTTGGTTCGCGTTTGGCAAACTCGCCCCAAAATACGCCCATGATAGACGCACCCTTTAATAATGTTAAGTTAAGCGGTAGCGATGGTATTGGCCCGCTCGCAAAGCCAATCACCAGATAGCGGCCACGCCAGGCAATTGAGCGAAATGCGGGTTCACTAAATTTGCCGCCAACAGGATCAAAAATAACATCTGGGCCTTTGCCACCAGTGGCAGCCTTGATGGCTTCACGTAAATCTGCGGTTTCGTAGTTGATGACGATGTCGGCACCGTGTTTCTTTGCCAATGCCAGTTTTTCGTCAGTGGATGCACAGGCTATTACTGTGGCGCCGATGGCCTTGCCTATTTCAACAGCGGCCAAGCCCACGCCACCGGCCGCACCCAATACTAGCAGCGTTTCGCCTGCTTTAAGCTGTGCGCGATCACGCACCGCGTGCCATGAAGTGCCGTAAGCGAGGCTGAAGGTTGCCGCGAGTTCATATGACATTTGCGGTGCGATATGCATAGTAGCGGCTGCTGGAGCAATCGCTTCTTCGGCATAGCCACCAACACCACAAAATGCGGCTACCCGGTCACCCACTTTTAGATGTTTGACATCTGCGCCCACAGCCAGTATCTCACCGGCTATTTCTGCGCCGGGAGAGAACGGGAAGGGCGGTTTAAGTTGGTATTTGCCTTGCACTATGAGCGCATCCGGAAAGTTTACCCCGGCGGCGCGCACGCGTATCTGTACTTCTCCGGCTGCAGGTTGGCGACAAGGTATTTCTTCTACAGCGCACTGCTCGGGTTCGCTAAATTGGCGGCACAAAAAGGCTTTCATCGTATTTCTCTCAATTTTATT
This sequence comes from Betaproteobacteria bacterium, assembly GCA_031376425.1. Lineage (GTDB taxonomy): Bacteria > Pseudomonadota > Gammaproteobacteria > Burkholderiales > Usitatibacteraceae > JANMDR01. Next base: position 134 of record JANMDR010000035.1, on the reverse strand, counting down.
GGTTTGTTTGGGATGGGTTTTGGCGGTTTGTTATGATGTGCGAATGAATAAAACATTTCAACCCCGTATTATTGCCTTAATTCCAGCTGGTGGTGTGGGCGCGCGCTTTGGTGTGACATTACCGAAACAGTACC
>JANMDR010000029.1:0-29404 GCA_031376425.1 Betaproteobacteria bacterium | reverse complement strand
AAATAACGACTAACAAGCGCAAAGGCGCGTGATTTAACGGTGAAAAGTGCATTGATTGCGCTCATTCGACTTAGAAATTCTTCAACGCTGCGCTAGCGCTCAAATTCGTTGGGTTTTATGTGGTTGTGCAGAGGTCTTTTGGCGTCGGACACCGATGTTTTTGCCCCTAATGCCAACATGGTTTTGAGCGTTTCAATATTGCCGCCTTGCACTGCGTGCATAAGCGCGGTTTCGCCGTGGTGCATACCTGCGGGAGAAGCAAAGTTTAAATCCGCACCTGCAGCAGCTACTTTCTTGACGATGGCAGGTGTGGCATTAAAGGTGGCGTAATTGAGCGCCGTGCGGCCATGAGCATCTACGCGTTTTAGATCGGCTTGCGCCGCCAGCAATAGCGTCACTGCCGCTTCTTGGCGGGCTTTTACGGCGAGCATTAGCGGCGTCATGCCATAGCTATTGGGTTTATTAATATCGGCATCGCGTGCTAAAAGCAGGGGTATCGCCTGAATATCGCCAAATTGCGCGGCGTAGATGAGCGGGCGCAGTTGTTGATATTCAGGGCGTTTTTCCGTGGTGGGCACGGGGATGGTTTCATCGGCGCGCGCGCCTTTATCAAGCAACAGCTTTAATGCGGCGACGCGCTTAGTGGCTGCCCCATTATTTTTGGCGTCATCGGCCGTATCGTTCATGGCGCTGTGGACGACGTAATCAATTGGTGCCCAACCTTGGAAGTTTCGTGTATTTGGGTTTGCACCGCCTTGTAGCAAGGCCATGACGCTATCCCAGCGCCGAAATGATGCAGCTGCCACGAGTGGTGTTTCAAGACCAGCACTGCGACCTGTGCCACCGTTTACGTTCGCGCCAGCGGCAATTAGGCGCTGCACCATTTCTGTATAGCCGCGCTCGGCTGCCCGATGGATGGCAGGGTAGCCAGCCGCAGACAATTGGTTCACATCAAAATCGCGCTTTAGCAAAATGGTGAGTGCATCTAGGTTGTTAGCATCTACCGCATGCATTAGGGGGGAGGCACCGCTGCCCATGCCGGTTTCCGTATGCAGCGGCGCGCCTCGTTCTAGCGCCTGCGCCAATTGTGCATCGCAGCGCATCTGCATTATCGCCCAAAGGCTGGTAGCGGCATTGCAGCCCTGTTGCCAAAATGCATCGCCCTGAGCGCTACCGGCAATGAGTGCCGTGCGCCACGCATCCCGCATTGGCGTGTGATGGCTACTGCCGATTGTATTGCCATCACCGATTTGCATGGTCACGGTGATAATCGGCCACGCGGTGGCGAGTTCGATAGCGGAGATATCGCGCTCGTTTTCAAAAGTAATTACCGTAAACCCACGTCGATAACCTGTTGCGGGTAGCGCGGCGTTGAGTGTTAATGCATCGCTGCGGGCAATGGTGCTAAATGATTTCCCGCTTTCAGCTGCGAGTGCGAACTGCACATCAACTACCTTAGTGCATTTACCGCCGCTAAGCTGGCACGGAAAGCGGTCATACAGCCCAAAGCTATCTAGTTTTAATACTAGCTTGCCGTGTTCAATAGCCACTTTGCCTGTGGCTTGGGTGGTGAGCCGCCACGTTACGTCTTCGGTAGTATCCAACGTAATTGGTGTGGCTTTTAAGACGTGATCAATTTGAAATTTACTATCGGCATATTTATTGGGCACGGGGGATTCTAGGATCGGCGCTGAAGGAAATACTACTGTGCCAAGAAAATAGCTAATGGGATCGCGAAGTATGGTGAGCGCCACCGCGAGGCAGAAAAGCGGCGTGCCGTAACGGCCCCACTTGCGTACTAGTGCCATCTGGTTTTGCTGGGTTGCAGTCAGTGGCGCTGGCTTGCTGCCGGAATTTGTGTTGGTGTTGGCATCGATGCCACTATCATTATCCTCGCGATGATCGTGACCATTAAAAATGCTGCTTTTGGATTTGCCTAGCCATTGATTAAGCGCGGCGCACAACCAATCAGCCAATGGTCGTTGTTGACGTGAAAGCAAGGTAACAGCGCCGCTATTGGTTTGCGCTTGCACCGCAAATGACAAAAAACTATCTTCACCTTGGCCGCCATCTTGCACCACACTAAACCGTGTGATGTTAGATTTCTCGTATTGCGCCGCCCGCGTAAAGGAGCCAAGTTGGCGCACCACACTGAGTGTGGATTTGCCCAAAGTGAAGTCGGTGCGCTTAAGTAATAACCATGCAAAATAAGCGCTAACAGAAAGGCCGATTAAGAAAAACAGCGGCAAGATAAGCGCCGAAAATGCACTAGAAAATACGCCAGCACTGGCACCTGACCCACCCCAAATAGTAATCATAAAAAAACTCGTGATGCCCAGCCAACCGCCGCACCACACCAACGCAAATAGCTTTAACCCCAACATACCGGCAGTGCGGTGCCTGATAAGCATTTCGCTCTGATTGGTGTGCGTGGTGTACGATAGGGTAATTCCTTTGGGTGTGGCGGTGTTGAGGGCGGCGGTCATTTATTATCTTTATTGTGGCTGACGAAGTGTTATTTTAACGCGCCTTCAAGCGTTTATTTCTTTGCTACAAAGCCCGTTGCATCACCTATTCAAACGGATATTTAACCCCAATTTGCCCCCGAATCTGTTCTAGGCAAGTGGCTAGTTCTATAGATTCTTGATGCGGCATGATGGGGCTTTCAATCGCGCCGGTTGTTACGCAGCGCATCACTTCTTCCATCTCGTATTCAAAACCATTATAGCGGAGCGGGTTGGTGTGGGTGTAGGGTTCGTGGCCGGTGATGTGAATCGTCGCTTGGCTGGCAGCCCAAAAGTTGCGATGTACTTTTATCGTGCCGTGCTCACAATAAATTTCTAGGCTGTTATTGGCGCTGCCGTCAAAGCCGCAGACAAATTGCACGCTCACATCTTCCGAAAATTCCAGTGCCGCGCTCACGCGGGTATCTACCCCCGTTGGCGCGAGTACGCCGCGGGCGTGTACCTGTTGCAGGGTGGGCACGGCACCGTAGGCGGCTTGCAGTACCCAGCGGCTCATGGCTAGGCAATAAATGCCGATATCAAGTAAGGCTCCGCCAGCAAGTGCTGGGTTGAAATGACGTGCCTGCGCATTGTATGGGGAGTTAAAGCAAAAGCTTGATTGCACGCTGCGCAGCCGGCCTAAATGGTGGCCTTCGCGGGTGTCGTGCAGCCATCCTCTGATATCGCTATAAATGGGCAGAAAGCGCGTCCACAGGGCTTCCATGAGGAAGGTTTGGTGTTGCTTTGCAAGTTCTACCAGCTCGCGGGCTTGCTTGGCATTGGGCACTAGGGGCTTTTCGCAAAGCACTGCTTTACCCGCACGTAGTGCGGCGCAGGCAAAGTCAAAATGGGCGGTGTTGGGCGTGGCGATATAGATGCCGTGAATGTCGTCGCGGGCTAGTAGGGCATCCAGAGTTTCGGCAACAATAATTTCCGGCACGCCATCGCGGTTCCAGTGATCGGCGAAGGCCTTAGCGTTCGCTTTGTCGCGCCCCAGTACGGCAACGGTGCGGGTACGCAAATGGGCTTTTGCACCGTCAATGCGGCCGTCAAAATGGGTATTCGCGCCGTCAACGCGGCTGCGGTGGACGGCATCAGCAAACTGATGGGCAATAGCACCGGGGCCAATAATGCCCCAGCCAAAGGTGTGGTTTTCGTTCATAGGTAGGACGCTTTGTAGAGGAAAGTTCGTAGTTTTATTACAAAAAATTTATGTTGATACTTATTGGTGTGTAGCGCCTAGGTTGACTTTGTAGCAGGACAAACATCTAAAAATAGGGCGCTTACAAACAACCATGATAAATTGAAATACATTTAAATCGCATTTTTTACCTAAAAATGTAGTTTTAGTACATAATTTAGCATACGATTTTATCGAATCGAAAATAATAACGTAACTTGATTGTACCCAACCGAGCGAGGCGCTAAATTGTTTGCATCCCTTATTTCTCATAGCCGCATGTTCTATCTAAATCGCACCTTAAATACTAGGTCGGGGTTAAAAACAGGTGTCATGCTTCTCGCATTTGCGCTCTCAGGGTTGAGCCATGCCTTGAGCTACGCTGCCACACCACCGCGCAAACTGAATGCGCCGCCTCCTGAGCGGATTTCATCCCGTAGCGACTGTGATTCGTCCGCCTTTGCCATCACCTTATGGCCTAGCGTGGCTGCTACACCTACGGCTGCGCGCGCGGTGTGGTTGAATAAGCAAATCATCCGCTGGCCCGGCACCGATGCTAGTGGCACCTTTAAATTGTATTTTAGTGGTGCCGCCCAAATAGCCACACCTACTGGTGGGGCGGTAACGGGTGCGGAAGGGTTTCTAACTTTGCAAACGGTAGGCCAACAATTACCGCAGGCGGTAGCACTGCGCTTTTTATATGTTGGGGGGGGCAGCAATTTTGCCGTGGCCGATGCGGACCTGCCCAAGCTTGCCGAGCTACATAAAAAGCAACTCGTGCTGGTGCGTGAGACCAGTGGTGGAGTGGTGCAGGATGCCACTTTGCTGCAAGTAGCCGGTGCGCTCGATGAAATTTACGCGCCCGCGCGTGATGCGGTGTTGGGTTTAAATGTAGCAAGTAATACCACCAGTTTTAAACTGTGGGCACCCACCGCACAGCGCGTGGTCGTATGTGTGTACGGCAGCGGTGCGGGGGCGATGGAGCAACAACAAGTGCTTACCATGGATACCGCTACCGGTGTGTGGTCGCAAACCATTAATAGCGATTTATCAGGCAAGTATTACACCTACTTAGTTGATGTGTTTGCCCCCGGCGTGGGCATAGTCCGTAATCGGGTGACTGATCCTTATTCTATCAGCCTCACCACGGATTCTAAGCGCAGCTATATCGCTAATTTAAATGCTGATCATTTAAAGCCCGCAGGCTGGAACACACCGCCCACAGCGGCGCGTTCCAAGGTGGTAGCGCAAACGGATATGAGTATTTATGAGCTACATGTGCGTGATTTTTCAGCTAACGATGGCACGGTGAGCCAAGCCTATCGCGGTAAATATATGGCGTTTACCGAAAGTAATTCAAACGGTATGAAGCACCTAAAAGCCTTGTCTGACGCTGGCTTAACAGACATTCATTTTTTGCCGGTATTTGATCTTGCCACCGTGCCAGAACAAAACTGCATTGTGCCGCTAATACCGCAAGCGGCGGCGGATTCTGAGGCGCAGCAAGATGCGGTGGCGGCAACGGCTGGGTCTGATTGTTTTAATTGGGGCTATGATCCGCAGCACTTTAATGCGCCCGAAGGTAGCTTTGCCACTGACGCCGCCGATGGTGCCACCCGCATCATCGAGTTCAGGCGCATGGTGCAGGGGCTAAATGCGATTGGCCTGCGGGTGGGCATGGATCTAGTGCTTAATCATACCTCGTCATCCGGGCAGTATGAGCGGTCAATTTTAGACCGCATTGTGCCGGGCTATTATCACCGCTTAAATAGCGCTGGTAAGGTTGAAAATTCAAGCTGCTGCGATAACACCGCCACCGAAAATATGATGATGGGCAAGCTTGCCGTTGATTCTGTTGTGCAATGGGCTACTCAATATAATATTGATTCATTTCGCTATGACCTCATGGCGCATATGCCAAAAAGCGTGTTGGAAGAAAGCCAAGCCAAACTCAATGCCGCCACGGGGCGCAAAATAAATTTAATTGGTGAAGGCTGGAATTTTGGCGAAGTAGCCAACAACCAGCGCTTTATTCAGGCATCGCAAATTGGCTTAAACGGCACAGGAATCGGCAGCTTTAATGATCGCATCCGCGATGCTGTGCGTGGTGGCGGCTGCTGCGATAGTGGCGATAATTTAATGCGCAATCAAGGCTTTATAAATGGCCTTACGTATGACTTAAACGCGCTATCTACAAACAGCAATCGCCCCGTCACGGACCTTATGCGTGCGGCGGATATTGTGCGCGTAGCCCTTGCAGGCTCCGTGCGCGACTACACCATGCAAACCTATAACAATACTAACGTTGCCCTGCAAGCCATCGACTACGGCGGGCAGGCCGCAGGCTATGTAGTAGAACCATCCGAAGTGGTTAATTACGCCGACAATCACGATAACCAAACACTTTTCGATATTAACGCCTTTAAACTGCCTTTTTCCACTAGTAAAGAAGATCGCGCCAGAGTGCAAATGCTCGGCGCCGCAATCGTAATTTTTGCGCAAGGCGTGCCGTATTTTCATGCAGGCATTGATATTTTGCGCAGCAAATCATTAGATGCCAATAGCTACGATTCAGGTGACTGGTTTAACCGCATCGATTGGTCATACGGCGATAATTATTTTGGTACTGGCGCACCGCCCAAACGCGACAATGCCAGTGCCTATGGCCTAATTAAAAGCCTGCTAGTGCGCCCTGAAATCAAGCCCACCGCCACCGAAATAGCGCTCGCAAGAGATATGTTTCGTGACCTATTAAAAATCCGCGCCAGCACCACCATGCTGCGCCTAAAAACCGCCGCCGATATTAAAGCGCGTTTTAAACTTCACAATACCGGAGCCACACAAATAGCCACAGTAGTTTCAGGCTATGTAGATGGCGCAAATTATCCCGGTGCCAACTTCAAAGAAATAATCTACTTCATTAACGTAGGCAAAACCGCGCAAAGCATCACCGTGCCCTCAGAAATTGGCAAAACCTATTTGCTGCATCCGGTGCATAGCGATGCTGCAGCGGCGGATAAACGGCCTGCTACGCAGGGCGCTTTCGATGGCGCAAGTGGCAAATTTACGGTGCCAGCGCGGACGGCGATGGCTTGGGTGGTGAAGTAGGTAAATGGATAGTGTTTTGATGGGGATGGTGTGTTTTAGGGTATCCCCAAGCTTTTAGGGTGGCTGCGTTCATCTACAGAGGCGACAGATTTAATTGCGAGAGCCTTTACCCCAGACCAAAACGAGCTCCCAATTGTCGTTTGCCTCCGTATGGTTGAGTTCTGTTTTAATTTGATCCTCGCTGAAGAAGTGCTCTGTCATATGGAGTACAGCGAAAAAATGTTTCCAATCTTCGCTGCCTGTGTACCCGCGCATATCTTCGTAGATTCCGCCAATTGATTTTTTAACTTCGTCTTTAGAGTTTGCATATTTGAACTCTGCTGCAGCTTTTAGCGACTTGATACCGATATCGATGAAGTATAAGTTTGCATATTAGATTAGCCCGCAATTTATGGCTAAATGCTTTTGACTTCATCGAGCCGAAGCGATAATACCAAGCGAGCGGTGGGGAAGACCCTACCATCATATTCAAATCTATTCCTGAACAACGTAGTGACAAAGATGTCCTAAGCACTAACCTATTTTGTCCGACGTTTTCAACGCCTCGATATCCGCAAGGTCTTTTGAGCGACCAACCATTAGCTTATTCGCTTTAAAGTGCGCGATACTGATTACAGGCAAATCAATGCCGCCAAAAACGATATTCAAGCGGTGAGTGTATGCATCGCCAAAGGTAACGCCGTCAATTGATGAAAGTAGATCAATTCTGGCAGGAGGATAGCCTAGCTGAATGACCGCATCGGGCTTCAATAGATCCGCGCTTCGTATGCCTAGTGAGCTAAATCCAAATGCATTTAATGCTTCGAGCATCCGCTCGATATTGGCTTCAACAGGGTTAAGCCACACGTCAATGTCGCCCGTGTACCGAGGATGACCATAAGCCGCCAACGCGTAGCCGCCAACGATTAAGTACTCAACGCGGTGCGCGGTAAGTAAGCTTAAAAACTCTTTGAAGTCTGTGTTCAGCATCGGGGTGGGCTTGTCGGCGTAAAAATTCTACGGCTGCAAAACGCTCTTCTACAGGGCGTGATAGCCAGTAGGCCAAGTCTTTTGGCTGGTCTCTGTGAGTGGTGATGGTGACTACTTTTTCCATAATTTAGTATACGCCGATTTGACTTTTATGGCACGTCGCTCATGCCGCGCGTCGTTGTGTTTGCGCGATGACGCTACTCTATTTTGTGATCAAAATAGTTGGAAAGTTTGCATTGTTGCCTTCCAGAAAAGTCAACGTCAAAAAAAGTAAAACGGTGCTATGGCTCTAGGTAGCGGGATAAGCTCGACAATGACGCGATCGGTAGACCAAGTTGTTAAGTCCGTGCTCTGAGCGCTTCCCGATAGATGGCAAAGTCAATCGCAGAGAAGCAGCAAAATACAATCTGCGTTTTATTGCCTAGCTCTTTAACCACTGTGGAAACTGTGTCCAATGCGACTTTTGCGGCTAAATCAATGGGATAACCAAATATGCCTGCGCTAATACTTGGAAACGCAATGCTGGTAATAGGAAAGTTTGCAGCAGTGTGCAAAGCCTGCCGGTAGCAGGAGGCTAGTAACTCTGGCTCGCCGTTATTGCCGCCGCGCCAGACGGGGCCAACGGTGTGGATGATGAACCTTGCAGGGAGTTTGTACCCTTTTGTGATTTTTGCCTGTCCAGTTTTACAGCCGCCTAGCAAGCGGCATTCGTGTACAAGGTCAGGTCCGGCGGCACGGTGAATCGCCCCATCAACCCCGCCACCACCAAGTAACGACGAATTTGCCGCGTTAACGATGGCGTCAACTTTTAATTTGGTGATGTCTGATTGTTGAATTTCGATATTCATTATATTTGCCCCTCGCCTAGCGCTGTCGCCAACCAACTCGTTTGAGTAACAGGATGACTGACGATACTGCGCAACATGATTATTGCTGATCCGGCGGTACAAAGTTTAGGATATGGTTCTGGTAAATTTGCGAAATCCGATCAAGAACTATTTCCTTACCCAGAATTTGCGACTGTTCGATGACACTGGTTAGCAGTTCTGGTGTAATTTGTGCCACCGCAATTGACGAAAGAGGTGCGTAACTCAAATGCCATGGCTCAGGATACATGCCACCTCGGAAAAATTTATACGGCCTAAAAAAGCCGTATGTTGCAATATTTTCATCGAGCCATTGGTGCAGTGGGTAAAAGACTCCATCAGGTTTTACCTCTTCAGGAAGTAATTTTGGTTTATAGCCAATTGGCATTGCGGCGCCGTCGATTACATCAATTTCGGTGCCCCACTGATGGCGACTTCCACCGGGTAATGCCGACCAATTTAAAATACAGTCTACGATCTGTATGTCACTTAGACTCGTAATATCGCGGAGATTTCCGTCAATGTCGTAAAGTGGTTTTTTACCACTGAATTTTAAATTCCAGATACGCAATTGCGTTCGGAAATCGCGGAAAGTACTGAATGGCAATAAATCGATGCCAGCGCGCTTTGCATCTTCGCGCATCGCGAGGAAAGCCCGACCAACCTCGGGTTGAGCAGCAAATTTTGGCTCGTCGAACTGCGTTACATGGGTACGTGTGCGCCCAGTGATTTCGAAATCGTTCAGCATATCTTTACCTTGCGCGATCTGCGGCAGGTATCGCTAGCGGCAAATCTCACTCGCGCTGCCCAGGCCGTTCCATCGCCACCTCAGACACGTTGAAGCCGAGCTTCTCGTAAAAAGCCGATACGCCGTCACGACCTGCCCGAAGCACCCAAGTCATTTCCAAGTTCTCGCCCATGACATGCTTTACAAGCGCCGTTCCCACGCCCTTACCACGGTGTTCTGCTGCGACGACGACCATGGAGATATAACCGTTGAAAATGCCATCCGTAAGCGCACGCAGGAAGCCAATTACGACGCCATCTTCCACCGCCACCACAGCCACTGGAGAGCGCTGAATCAGTTGCACAAAAATTGCAGGATCAGCAACGCGCTTACCCCAATTATTTTTTTGCAGCAACTGGCGAACTGCTTCAATTTCAATTTGGTGAATGGGGCGAATTTGCATTGTTATTAGGCCAGCGTGTAGCCGCCGATGATTAGATAATTAGTCAATTAGGTACTCAACGTCGTGTGCGGTAAGTAATCTTAAGCGCTCGTTAAAGTCTGTGTTCAGCGTCATCCGAGTGGGCTTGTCGGCGTAAAAATTCAAGGGCTGCAAAACGCTCTTCTACCGGTCGCGAAAGCCAGTAGGCCAAGTCTCTTGGCTGGTCTTTGTGGCTAGTGATGGTGACTACTTTTTCCATAATTTATTATATGCCGATATCACCGGGTTCTATGTTGCCTTGTTCTTTAGACGCCTTATGGCATAATTAAAAAAAGTAGTGAGTATCGTCATATTATAGCTAATCGCACATTTTTCAAGCGTCTCCACCACCATAGAGCAACATGAATATCATCGTTCAATACTTGATCAAAAGTGCGCAGTCTTGCCTAAGGCAGGTTCCAACGCAACCGCCGCTAGAGCAAGGACCCAACCCGGCAGCAATCGCTGCGTACCGATGGGTGCGCTTTGACGACGGGGTGAGTAACAGCCACGGTAAGCTAGGGGCGTTTTTTCTAACATTAGTATTTTCGCTATTTTCGTTACAAGCCAGCACAGTATTTGCGCAGGCTCACGTTACCACTGTCACCACGGGGACGGCTCCTTATGCTGTCGCTGTAAATCCGGTGACCAATAAGATTTATGTGGCAAATCGCTTCAGCAACAACGTCACGGTAATCGATGATGCAACCAATGCCACCGCTACTGTCAATGCGGGGACGAGCCCTCACGTCATTGCGGTAAACCCGGTGACCAACAAAATTTATGTGGCAAATGATGCTAGCGCCAACATTACCGTGATCGACGGCGCGACTAATACGACTGTCACCGTCAACGCGGGGACGAGGCCTATAGCCATTAGCGTAAACCCAGTGAGCAATAAAGTGTATGTGGCGAGCAATAAGGGCGTCACGGTGATCGACGGCGTAAGCAATTCCACCGTTAGCGTTGCCACGAAGGGGCGTCCTGTAGCTTTTGGCATAAACTCGGTGACCAATAAGGTCTATGTGGTGTATCACTACAGCAACGAAGTTACTGTAATCGACGGCGCGACCAATGCCACTGCTACCGTTGACACTGAGATACATCCGCAAGTCATAGCCGTAAATCCAGTGACCAATAAAATTTATGTGGGGAACCATATTAGCAAGATCATCATCGTGATCGACGGCGCGACTAATGCCACCACCACCGCTGTCAATCGGTTTTACGTTTCCCTCATTACCGTAAACCCAGTGACTAACAAGGTCTATGTGGCGAACAATAACGAAGTCGCGGTGATCGACGGCGCAAGCAATACCATCGCCCCCGCCAAGATAGCCACCGGGTCCTACCCTTACGACATGAACGTAAACTCGGTGAGCAACAAGATTTATGTGGCGAACCGGAACAGTAACAACGTCACCGTGATCGACGGCGCGACCAATAGCACCACTACGATTGCCACAGGAACGGTTCCCGGAGCCATTGCGGTAAACCCAGTGACCAATAAGGTTTATGTCGCAAACAGGAACAGCAATACTGTCACCGTTATCAGCGACGCAACCGAGACCGCAACCAACCGCGCTGCCGCCTCTATCAACCCCCCCGTCACCAAACCAGTCACCAACCCTGTCGCCAAGCGCGACGGTGCAACCAATACCCCCGCTGCTATTGCCGCAGGGGTGAGTTCGCAAACCAGTAGCACAAACCCGGTGACCAAGAAAGTTTATGTGCTAAATCGCGACAGCAGCAATGTTACGGTGAGAGACGGCAGTAACAACACCGCCACCGCTGTTGCCTTCGTCGCCACGGGATATAGCCCACGTGCCATCACCGTAAACCCAGTATCCAATACAGTCTATGTTGCCAATTTTGGTAGCAATAATGTCACCGCGATCAACGGCACGACCAATTACACCGCTACGGTCCTCGCGGGAACGGGGCCGCAAGCCATCAGCGTTAACCCAGTGACCAATAAGATTTATGTGGCGAATTCTGGTAGCAATAATGTCACCGTGATCAACGGCACGACCAACACCACTACCACCGTCAATGTGGGCATGAGCCCGCAGACTATTCGCATAAATGCCGTAACCAACAAAATCTATGTGGCGAACGCCGCCAGCGATAAAGTTATCGTGATCGACGGCGCGACCAATACCACCACGACCGCCAATGCGGCGACGGGTCTTTAAGCTCCGTAAGCGCGTCCTTAAGCATCTCTCTAAGCCCCTAAGCTATTAAGCCAGTAGCGTAAACTCAGTGACTAACAGGCAGGTGCCTCGTCGTTCCGATTGCCATCGTTCGATAGGTTGGGAGAAGCTGCGATTGGACAGGCAAACTGTGCGATTTATTCCGTTTCTATATCAAAAGTGCCATTACCTGCTTGTTACGAAATATGAGACATCGTCATTCCAGCCTTCTCTGGAATGACGATGTTTACATAACACTCGGGGAAATTAGCGCACGAATAAAACTGAAAGGGAATTACCTTTGGGCGTAAAAAAACGCCTGTAAACGCCCTAAAATAGAGAATCTACAGGCGCTTAATTTAGTTCAAACCAATTGCTATTTGTACAGAACGCCCGGCAACCACATACCGATTTGCGGGAACACATACAGCAATAAAATGGCGAGAACTTGTATGCCCATAAATGGCATCATGCCGGCAAAAATTTGGTTCAACGTAACGTGCGGTGGCGATACGCCTTTCAAATAAAATGCTGCCATCGCTACGGGAGGTGACAAGAATGCTGTTTGTAAATTTAGGGCCACGAGCAAGCCGAAGAACAGCGGATCAATGCCAAACTTAGGGAGCAGGGGGATGAAGATCGGCATAAAGATAACGATGATTTCTGTCCACTCTAGCGGCCAGCCTAAAATGAAAATAATAAACTGCGCCAACAGCATAAATTGCAGCGGCGTAAGTCCAAGTGAAAGTACCCACTCTTCAACAATAGTTTGGCCACCTAATAGTGCGAAGGCCGCCGAAAAGATCGATGAACCTACAAATAACCAGCACACCATAGCGGAAGTTTTAGCGGTAAGGTAAGTGGATTCCTTTACGGTGTTGATCATTTTTGCTTGTACGGTGGCGATGATGCTCCACACTAAAAAAGCCCCCATCGACATCCAGCCAATCCATGGTGTCGGCGGGCTTACCACCACCTCGGCTTTGTACAAAATGAACCAAACGACCGACACCAAAAATACTACCCATAGCGGCACCCATAATTTTGCGGCACTAATAATACTGGCGCGTGGTTGGGTGAGCAATAGATACACCGAGGCTAGTACAAAGCCGCCAATTGAGCCTACTGCAGCCGCTTCAGTAGGGGTGGCTAGGCCAAATAAAATCGTGCCCAGCACCGCTAAAATCATCACTGCTAATGGAAAAAACGATGTGAGCAGCATTTTGAACACTTCTAAGCGCGCAAACGTGAGCAAGGCGTATAGCACCGCCAAGGCAGCTAAGCCAATCCCTAAAATTATCCAGAATGCTTTTGGCGTAGGGTCGCGCGCGCCAGCTGTGGCTGCTGGTTGGGCCACTGCCGTTGCTGCTGCCGTTGTTGCAGCCACTGCTGCTGGTTTGGCAGCCTCAGTGCCCGGTGGCTCTTGCACGCCGGATGCTGAGGCAGCAACGCTCTCTACTCCCGGGGGTTCTTGCAGGCCGCTTGTAGAGCTCGTTGCGCTGGAACCACTCGCCCCCATTTCTTGCAGGCCGCTTAGATCTTGAATTTCATTGGGTTTGGTAATGGCGTTCCAAGTCAGACCCATGAGCACTAAAAAAACCAGCAAGGGCGCTAATGTGACGGCTAATTCTTTAAGAATTACTTTCGTGGTAATCGTGGCATTGCGCTCACCTTTTAGTGCGGAAAGTAAGGAGAGCAGGGCACGCTTGCCGTTGGTTTGGTTAATGGCGGCATTGGCTGCTGGTAAGGTGATAACCCGCTCGCTCTCAGGCAGAGGGGGGGCTAGGTGTGGTTTCCACTTTGCCATGAGCATGACATAGCCGCAGTACAAGCCTGCCAGCATGAGGCCCGGGAAAAATGCGCCCGCATAAAGCTTAGGCACCGACACGCCAGCCGTGGCGCCGTACACAATGAGCAATACCGATGGCGGAATTAAAATACCTAAACAGCCGCCGGCGGTAATCACGCCCGCACACAAGCGCACGTCATAGCCTGCCCGTAACATGGCCGGAAACGCCAACAAGCCCATTAGGGTTACCACAGCGCCTACAATGCCGGTAGCGGTCGCAAAAATAGCGCACGTAACTAGGGTGGCCACGGCGAGTGATCCTGGTACGCGGGCTAGGGCTAAGTGCAGAGATTTAAAGAGCTTGGTGACCAAATTGGCGCGTTCAACCAAGTAGCCCATAAACACAAATAGCGGGATTGAAATCAGCACATCGTTACGCATTACACCAAAGGTGCTGGTCACCATTAAATCGAGGGTTTGTTGCAACGCCACACCTGATTGCCCACTGCTTCGCGAGTAATAAGCGTAGAAGCCAAACAACATGCCCATGCCCATCAACGTAAACGCGGTGGGAAAACCCAACATAATCGCTACTACCACCAACGCTAACATCAGCAAGCCTAGATGTTGATTGGTTAAATTAGTCCACGGCATAAGTATGATAATTGCTAGCAAAATGATCGCCATTAAGCCGAAGCCAAACCAAAGTTCTTTGCGGATGCGAATCATTTTTTATCTCCAGCAGCAATCACATATTTATCGAGGGCGGCAATATCTTCGTCATTAACCTGCACCATTTCTTTTAGCTTTTCAACGTCCACTTCCTCAACGTCTTGCGTGCGCGAAGGCCAAGCGCCTTCTTTAATACAAATAATGCAGCGAATAATTTCTACCACTCCCTGCATCAGCAATAAGCCCCCAGCGAGCGGGATAACAAATTTGAAGGGATATAGCGGAAGCGGGTCAGCTGAGAATGTTTGCTCGTTAATTTTTAACGAGTCATTAAAAGCGCCCCATCCAGCATAGGTGAGAGCCATAACGCCAGGTAAGAAAAACAAAAAATATAAAATTAGGTCGAGCGTTGCTTGGGTGCGTGGTTTAAAAAAACCATAAAGAACATCGCCACGCACATGGCCATTTTTAGCTAGCGTGTAGGCACCAGCCATCATAAACAAGGTGCCGTAAAGCATAATTTGCGCATCTAGCACCCAGCCATGCGGCTTATTTAGGATGTATCGCGACATCACTTCCCAGCCGATGAGCATCGTGAGTACAAGAATGCAGAAAGCGCAAACTTGCCCGAACCACGTCGAAATTTTATCAACGCCTAATAATATTTTTTGCATAGCAGCTGCCTTTTTCGTTTAAGCAAATGGAAGAGGATAAAAAAAACGGCGGCGCAGAGTGTGTCTGCGTCGCCGTTCGATTCGCCAAGCTTGCTGTTACTTCTTTCCTGCAAAGAAGTGGTTATAAGCCATTTTGTAATCGACCAAAGTATCGTTCTGCCACGCAGCCGCACGTTGTGCGAAGGCCTTCATGGAAGCATTTACTTTCTTAAACATAGGGTTTGTGGCTTCTTTATCCGCCACTACTTTGTCCCACGCCGCGAGCTGCGCACGTAACACCGCATCTGGCGTTTTATAGAACTTCACGCCTTGTTTAGCCTTCATTTCAGCGTAGTCGGTTGAGTAGCGATCAATCGCTTTCCAGGACATATCGGCTGACGATGCTTGTACTGCGTAATCGATGATGGATTTTAATTCTGTTGATAGGCCATCGTACTTCTTTTTGTTGAACAAAATTTCGAAGTTTTCAGACGCTTGGTGAAAGCTTTGCAACATGCAGTTTTTGGTCACATCAGGAAAGCCCAAGTTTCTATCGGAACTGGCGTTGTTAAATTCTGCTGCATCCAACAAACCGCGATCAAGAGCTGAAATAATCTCACCAGCCGGCAGCGGATTTACCGCAGCACCCATGGCGTTGTACATATCTACGGCCAAGCCCACCGTGCGGAATTTTACGCCCTTTAAATCTTCAACTTTGGTAATTGGCTTTTTAAACCAGCCGAACGGTTGAGTAGGCATTGGCGCATATAAGAAAGATTGCACATCAAGGTTTAGGCCTTTGTAAATCTCGTCTAGCAATTGCTTGCCGCCGCCGTAGTTATGCCAAGCTAGAACCATATTGGCATCCATGCCCCATGCTGGGCCAGATCCCCAAAGTGCCAAAGCCTGCTGCTTGCCGTACCAATACGCCGCCACGCCGTGGCCGCCATCCAATACGCCTTTTGAAACTGCATCTAAAAGCTCAAACGTCTTAACCACAGAGCCAGCAGGTAACACTTCAATTTTTAAGCGGCCACCGGCCATATCATTCACTTTTTTAGCAAAGTCATTTGCATATTCGTGAAAAATATCTTTAGCAGGCCAAGTTGATTGAAAGCGCAAGCTAGTTGTTTGCGCAGTAGCAATCATCGGAAAAGCGGTTATTGCTGCACCACTTGCAACAGCAGCACCGGTTAAAAACTTACGACGCGCCGGTTTCTTTTCAACTTTGGCAACGGTTGGTTTAATATTTTCAGCCATACATCCTCCAGATTATGTTTGATAAAGCCCATGAATTTATTGATGTGTTGCGGTCAGTATTGATGCATAGCGAGCCGTAGCGATCACTTAATCGAACGCTCTTAAAGCCTGAACACTCATAGAGTATAGGCTTAATTTTTTAACAAACCAATGCTGCGGCGCAGCATTGTTGCGCCGCCGTAACACTGGTCGGCGCGGCATTCTAGCTATACAATGACCGTCACTTCATGACAAGTTAGCGCAGTAGCTTTAACCATAATTTGCATGGGTAAGAATTGTTTTATTACGGCAACATTGGTGGATAAATGATCGCTGATATGTGCTGTAGTAAACTTACGATCAGCACCCAATGCCATCGGTAGCAACAATTGATCCGCTAAATATTCATCTACTGCAGCCGTAAGGTCGGCATATTTAATCGCGTCCCGCACCAGACTTGTTGCTATAGCTTCGGACGCTTCCCTTTTTGTCCTCTGCGCATAACGTAATCTGCGCTGTATTCGGACGCCATGCTCAATAACAACGCGTCGTTCGTTCCTTCATTTGTTGGCGAGCCACAAATAACTTCTGTGGCGGCAGCAACAAAGCTTAAGTACTGGCGCATTAAACTGGGCTGTGCACGGCTGCACGGGTGTTTTGAATATGAAAGGCTTGGCTGGTACAAATGACCAGCGACAGTACCTAATTCGAATTAGATCCAATTGGATTGACGCCAAAACTGCCTAAGCATGCAATAACGTAAATCAAATTGAACTCAAAAACACAATGCTGAAAGAGGTGACCCAAGTTGCAGTATACGTAATTGGATGGGAATAATAATTTATTGCAACTTGCGCTTTATGTGACTTAGATGTAATAATAACCCAGCTACATAAACTTCTAAATACCTAATGGGATCGTCATTGTTATAGGCGACGGTATCTAAATTGCTGGTTTTTGAACTACAGGCGTAAGCTTGACCGCTAGGTTAATAATAAAGGGAGAGATGTATGCCACGTGAATTGAGTAATGTAGTGACAAGCTTGATTGCCGCAACACACTTTGATTTTCTAATCGGTGTTGGCCTCGAAAGCAGGGCGAAAACGCCTGTTCCGCAAATTAAACGATGTCAAACGACATCAAACGCGCTAACCGCAACGACATAAAATTTTTAATAAATGTGCGTGGTTGCTTAAGGCTATTTTCAATATAGCGCTGTCAATCAACCGCCAAACAGCGATTGCCCGAAAATTATAAATTACAAATCAGTGGGGGGGGCTAGAGGGCATTCTCCTCGGGCCGGCGTAGATGGAAATTTCTTCAGCAATAGATAGCAATATTTATGTTGTGGCGATTGATAATGTATTTGCGGTTGATTACAACAGGCAACGGTACTGAGTTCCACCTTCTTATACAAATGGCTAAAAGGCGGTAGTGCGCGTTACTTATGCAGCGGTAATCCGAGCAAGGCGTCGTACTCAGAGTCCGAGAATAAAGTGATCCTTGGCTTTGATAGGGTGCATACCAATTGCGCGTAAAGCGGTTATAGCAGTACGTTCCAAAATGGTTTCATCTATAACGATAAGAATGACAATTTTACGAATAATCAGAAGTGCTGTTGTTTGTGAACGTAAGGTGAAAACAGCCTCACCCAGCCCCCCGTTTTTTAATGACCTTTTTTAAGTTAGGAGCACTTATGAAACTCAAATCAAAATTGGCACTTGTCAGTACATTGGCGAGTCTGCCCATCGCTTTTTTAATGAGCGTATCACAAAGTGTTTACGCGCAATCGAAGGTATCAAACGTGTTGCCAACTACCGCGGCGTCACAGATGCCAATCCCAATGAACAAGATTAGAGGTGGTGGCTTCCCTGATTTTGGTCATATGGTGTCGCAAACTGATTACCAAACACTCTATGCCAATCAGCCAATCTTTAGCTTGAAAACAGATTTCCCCAAAAAGTTATCAAAAGAGTTGCCAGATTTTATGCGGAAGATTGATTTTAAAATAAATTCGAAGGAATACCTCATGGCTGCGCAAGCGTATGCGTTCGACGGTAACTTGCCTGAGTTTGGATCGACCGGTAAAGTGGCTTGGGATCCGTACGCGAATAAAACACGTAACTGGTACCACATTCCTTGGCTGCACTCAAGCCAACCATATCCGCCCAACGGCGGTACTGAAGGTTTTCGCGGTTTGATAAAAGAGACGTCAGTTAGTCCTTTGCAACTATCAGCAACACAGAACGGCACTTATCAGGTGTATGCCATTACCCTAATTAATGAGCCAGCAGGGTATACGATGGGTCAGATGTGGAAAGATCCGAATAATCCTGATCCGCGTGCGACCGATCGACGTTATGGCGGCGGTTTCGCACTAGGAACCGTTTTTGCTAAATTCCTATTCACCGATGCGCCCGCTAATCAGGGTGAAGACCCCACCAATCCTGCCGATCATGTCGATTTCTTAAAAAATGGCGTTGAATGGCAAGCTTATATTACACAGAACTGGACTTCGAATACGTTCACGGTTAAAACAGTGCGCTTATTGCAGATGGATATGATGATGCGTGATCCGCGCGCAGACAGTAGTAAAGCGAACCCAGCGGGAACAGGTTGGGTGTTTGGTACTTTTGTATATAACGGCGCGGTTGGCAATACTAAGAGTAAATTTCTAAACTTAGTACCGCTAGGGGTGATGTGGGGTAACGACCCAGAGAATAAGGAAAACAACGTGAATCCTTATCCGCCAACTAGGCCGATTAAAGACATCATTAACCCTAAGTTGAAGCAGCAAAAGGTATTCGCTGAACCATTTATGCCGCCGCAACATTTGGGTTGGAATTCTCGCTTAAACGGTCCGGCTGATTTGAATACGTCCTCATGCATGTCTTGTCACAATATGGGGCAATATCCGAGCTTAAACTCGCTGGTCTTTCTTCCGGGACCTCCAAATGTGCCACCGGCGGGCATGTTGCCAGCGGGCGGTCCGACGCCTCCAACGGACGGCGGAAGTGAAGCATGGATGCAGTATTTTAAAAACCAGCAAGCGGCAACCCCGTTTAACCCGAAAGCATATTCGACAGATATGTCGATGCAAGTGATGATCTCCTTGCAGAATTTTTACACGATGAAAGGCGCGGCAATGGCTGGACAATGGTCGAGTGAATTTGTCGGACGCAGAGACCCTAATAGCATTACTCGCTAAGCTTATGTTGACACCCGTAACAATCACGCTCTTCACGTAAATAGAACGCATTAACCCCATGCCAGATTCAACCTAGTATGGGGTTAATTGCCGTTAATTTTGCAGCCAATTGAAGCTCAACATTTGGCCGGCAAATTAAGACATTAATGCAACGATCTTCGACATCATCCTCTCGATAGTCTCACCCGCTTGTTTCGAAGTGAAAGCGTGTTGAGGATGCTTTTTTCTTACTTAAATCAAATAAGTGGATACCGCCATGACACATGCCCTAACCGTTGATACGCATACAGATCAATCTAAAAACCAGCTTGTTTTTTACATCAATATGCAACGTCAAGAGATTGAGAATCCTGATCCAAAGATGCTGCTTGTCGATTATCTGCGGTCGACCGCAGTTGGGTTGACGGGGACTAAACACAGCTGTGGTCAGGGCGGTTGCGGCTCCTGTACGGTTACGCTATCTCACTACGATTCGCATCACGAGCAAGTGGTGCACCTTGCCGGTAATTCCTGCCTGCGCCCCTTATGCTCGCTTGACGGAATGCACGTGACAACTGTAGAAGGTCTCGGTAGCGTCAATACAGAAATCAGTCCTGTTCAGTACAAAATCGCTAAATGCAATGGCTCGCAATGCGGCTACTGCACGCCAGGCTTTGTGATGAATATGCATTCATTACTACTGTCAAAGGGTGCAAACGATTTATCCGAAAAACAAATTCAGGATAATTTTGATGGCAATATTTGTCGCTGCACAGGTTTTCGTCCTATCCTTTTTGCAATGAAGCAATTTGCAAAAGATGGCGATCAACATGAAGCCGCTGTGACGCCAACGTGTCGGATTGATCCTTCTATGGAAGTGAAGCATTACGATGCACCGCAAACGCAGTTTCCGCAGGCTTTAATTACTAAGCCCCGATCTGTGAGCTATCAACGTGATGGCAAGTTGTGGTTTCGCGTGATAAAGCTCGATGAGGTTCAGCATTTGATGCACACGTATCGGGAGCACGAAATTATACTCGTTGTTGGTAATACGTCGGTGGGGATTCCAGATATCCGGCCACGTGATCCTGACGTGTTCATTGATATTTCGCACATTGAAGAATTGCATCATTTCAAGGTAGCTAAGGACCATTTAGTAGTCGGTGCTGCTTTAACTTACACACAGTTAATCGACAAGCTGGATGACTTATTAGAAGATACCCATAAACCCTATGCGGCAGGATTATCTGCGTTACGTTATATGGCAGGTCGTACTGCTGGCACGATCGTACGTAACTTGGCCAGCTTGGCAGGCAATACTATGTTGGTCGCACGTAATGCGACCAAAGGGGGTGCACCATTTCCATCGGATGCATTTACGGCGTTGTGTGTGCTGGAAGCAAAAGTCGTCGTGCAATCGCATCTACCAGACTTGCATACGCTCGGGATGCTTGAATTTGTCGATCGATACAATCGGGATGCTGCGTTTCGCCAAAGCGCGATTATTGTTCACTACCTAATTCCATATACGCGTGCGCGCGAACACGTCACGACATATAAAGTTGCGTTGCGCGAGGTGAACTCACATTCACTTGTCAATGCTGGTTTATTTGTACGTCTAAGTGATTCTCATGTGATTGAAGAAGCGCGATTAGTTTTTGGTGCGATTGCCCCCGTCGCTTTTCAT
This sequence comes from Betaproteobacteria bacterium, assembly GCA_031376425.1. Lineage (GTDB taxonomy): Bacteria > Pseudomonadota > Gammaproteobacteria > Burkholderiales > Usitatibacteraceae > JANMDR01. Next base: position 8,150 of record JANMDR010000029.1, on the reverse strand, counting down.
GCACATCAAACAGAGCAATTTTTAGTTGGAAAAACATGGTCTGCGTCTACGTATGAAGAAGCAAAATTGATTCTCACAGAAGAGATTAGACAAATTCAAGATGCGCTACCGGATTGGTTTACCAGCTTGCCTTACGATGGCTGTAGCAGCGCTTATAGGCTTTCTTTGGCACAATCTTTTTTCTATAAATTTTATGTAGGCGTATCGCTCACGGTGGATCCAGAGCGTATCTCGGCTGAAAATAAGTCAGCGGGCGTTCCGTTTGAGCGTGGTGTTTCATGGGGCTCGCAAACTTACGCGAAGCCCGATGAGGGAAGGGCTGTCGGCCAACCTTATATCAAGCTCTCTGCATTTGAGCAAACGACGGGTGAGGCGACTTATACGCACGATATCCCTGTGCCGGCGCGCGGAGTCCAAGGCTCATTCGTGACCAGTACGGTTGTTAAGGCGGATTTTCACTATCAAATCAAAACAAACGATGGTGTGGTGCATAAGGTTGATAAAGCGCATTTGCTTAATCATTTGCGTGAGCGATTCGGTCATCAGTTTGTTGATTATATTACTTACCATGACATTCCGGCAGGTGGAAAAAATGGTATTTCTAAACCAAATTCGCCAAATGATCCTTGGTTCTGCGAAACCAATGTCACCTGCTTTGGTCAAGCGATTGGATTAGTCATCGCAAACACAGAACAGCAAGCGAACGACATTGCTGCCTATGTTCGAACTGAATGCCTTGCCTATACAAACGTCGATCTTGGAGGTGCCATTCTTGATATTGATACGGCGGTCTTGAACAAGCAGTTTTTTCAAGGTTATGATAAAGCGACTGATGACAACAGCTCTTTAGAATCGGCTGGATATAGACAGCATAGCCGATGGGTCGGGAAAACGGGTCGTGTTGAGATTGCTGGTACAGCGTGCGAAGTGGTAGCGGGTAGCCAATCTACAGGCTCACAAATTCACTTTTATATGGAAACACAATCTTGCGTCGCCTATCCCGGTGAAGGCCCCGAGATCGTCGTACATCCATCAACTCAGAGCGCGAACTCGGTTCAAAGCGATATTCTAGAAACGTTGATGTTACAAGCGAATCAAGTCAGCGTTGATGTTAAACGGGTCGGCGGCGCATATGGCGGTAAAACGACGCGTAGTCCTTTTGTGGCGGTGCCGACGGCCTTGGCGGCAATGAAATTACGCCGCCCTGTCCGTGTTGCGATGCCGCGTGACGTCGATACATGGATGGTCGGTGATCGTCATGCATTTCGAGGCGACTATAATTTTGCGATCGCGTGTGAGGGCGATCAAAAAGGAAAAATACTGGGATCATCAACACTTTTTTATTCGAACGGCGGTAACACTATAGATTGTTCGTTCGATGTGATGGATTGCGCGCAATTAGGTGCGGACAACGCTTATAGCGTGCCCTATTTTTATACAAAGGGTGAAGTTTGTATGACCAATATCCATAGTAACGGCGCGATGCGCTCTTACGGTGGCATACAAGCAATGCTGATACAAGAAGATGGGCTTGAAGCCGCTGCGCACAAGATAGGAATGTTGCCCGAAACCGTACGGGAAATGAATTTGTATAAGAAAGGTGACCGTACCCCCTTTGGGCAAATCTTGGACTATTGTTACATCCGCGAAGTGTGGGAGCGGTTGAAAGAGAGCGCAGGCTTTGAGCAACGCTTGGAGGAGGTGCGACGGTTCAATACGCAAAATCGATGGCGCAAGCGTGGTATTTCGATGATCCCCTTGAAGTACGGTCTGGGGTATAACCTAGGCTATCTCATGCAAGGAATTGCTTTAGTCAATGTGTATTCCTCCGATGGCACAGTGTTAGTGCAAACTGGTGGCGTCGAAATGGGGCAGGGGATTTTAACTAAGGTCGCGCAAATTACGGCGAAAGCCTTGAATGTGCCGTTGAGTCTCATTCGTATGGGGTCGATGCAGACCGGCATTACACCAGATGCAAATGGAACAGGTGCGACTTCCGGTACCGACTTGTGCGGTGGAGCAGCACAGCAGGCGGCAAGTGCGTTGAGTAAGAATCTCAAAGAAATGTGTAATCAATTGAAGCTAAGCAAAGGTGAAGCTTGGTGTACCCAACAGGGTATCGATTATTGGAATCATCCGCATGGTTGGAATACTAAAGTCACAACATCTGTTTCGCCCAACCCACAATTGATGTGGAATAACATTGTTAACATGGCCTTTGACAATCGGGTTGATCTGTCTTCACAAGCCTTGTATTCCACCCCAGGTATGGTTGACGCTACTGATCAACAATTCTATGGTTTTACCTATAGCGCGGCATGTAGTGAGGTTGAGATTGATGTGCTTACGGGTGAAACCACCGTTTTACGTGCAGATATTTGTTATGACATGGGTAAGAGCATTAATCCGGCAATAGATATTGGACAAATCGAAGGTGCATTTGTGATGGGAATAGGCTATGTCATGACGGAGGATGTAATTTTTCAACCTGACGGCCCATCAAAAGGAACCAACAACACATCTAATACGTGGACTTACAAACCACCGGCGTCAACGACGATCCCCTTGGAATTACACGTTGATTTATTCCCGCGAGACGAAGACGCCCCTGATGTACCACAAAATCCAAATTTGCTGATGAGTTCAAAAGGTGTAGGTGAACCACCTTTGGTGTTGGCGGCCACGGTGTATTTTGCGATTAAACATGCGGTACTCGCGGCGCGTCAGGATCTGGGGCTCAATGATTGGTATTCAATGAAATCGCCCGCGACGGTGGAGCGAGTGAGAGAGGCATGCGTCGGCGGATTTGATACCGCTAGTTGAAATAGGCAGAAATGCAATTGGCGGGGTGTGATGTGAAAGTGACGTTAGCTAGTTGTCAAAAGCAGATTACACCCACCGTGCGCATGGATAAACCAAGCTTATAACAATCAACTAACGGGGTAAGCTTTGCCGATGCCCGATTTGTTCCTTCTCGGGGACTACTTCGGGTTGCGAGCATTTTCAAGCACCCCTAAGTGGTAACCGCGACATGATAGGAGTGCTCATTCACTTTATTCACGCTCACGTTTACATTTAGAAATTGTTGAATCACGCCCACATTGGTTTTGAAATGATCGCTAATGGCCACAGTGGTAAATTCGCCCCCCGCGCCCAAGGCCATCGGTAGCAATAACTGATCCGCTAAATACTCACCCACCGCGGCTTCACTTTTTGCGTACTCGGCACTTTCGCGCAACAATTTTTTTGCCACCGTCTCAGACGCCAAGCCTTTCTCACCCAAGCGCATGAATACTTCTGTGCATTGCGCATATTCTAAGGTGAGTAACAACGCATTGCCTGGGCCTTCAGTGGCAGGTAGGCCGCGAATTTTTAACTGGTCTTCGCTCATGGTTAATGCCGCGCCAATAGTTGCCAACTCACGTTTTGCAACGTCCACCGGTACGCCGGCGATAATGGCCTCGGCATAACGATTGAGCAATGCACCGCGAGCCATTAAATTTAACGGCTTCCAGGCAGTGCAGGGTGCGATGTGCGCGGTAATGCGGCCGCCACCCGCTGGGTTAAAGCCGTGGCGGTCAAGCGTGAGCCTTACTTCAGCACCGAGCGCTTTTAGCTGCGGCAAAAACGCGCGCGTTAAAAATTCAAACGGCGGTGCCATGCCATTATGGGTGCCGCCACAAAGCGTAATATCACTCACCCCTTTGGCAAATAGCAAGGGCGGCAAGATAGTTTGTAGCACTAGCATCACGCTGCCTGCAGTGCCAATCGCAAAATTATATGCTCCGCCTGAGATGCCTGATTTCAACGTAGTTGGTGTGAATTGCAATTCAGTCGAGCCGATAACCGCACCCACCACCTGCGCATCTGAAATTTCGGCCGCGGCTTGCACGCAGGTTAAATGCTGGCGCATCAAGCCGGGCTTGGCACGGCCTGCGCGAATATTTTTGATTTGAAACGGCTGACCAGTACAAACCGCGAGGGATAAGGCTGAGCGCAAAATTTGCCCACCACCTTCGCCTACTGAACCGTCGATAATTATTTTAGTTTTCATGATTTTTAAATTTAATATTGCCGCGCCCACCAATGTGAGCGCGGCGTCTTGTTCTACAACTAACGCTGCTGCAGCTAGCCTTTCACACACACTACCTGCTTCAAGGTATGCACTACTTCCACTAAATCTCGCTGGGCGTGCATTACGGCATCAATATCTTTGTACGCCATCGGAATTTCGTCGATTACAGCTTTATCTTTTCTGCATTCCACACCTTCTGTGGCTTTGATTTGATCGGCTACGGTGAAGCGGCGTACGGCTTCGTTGCGGCTCATGGCACGACCGGCGCCGTGGCTACAGCTTTCAAACGAATCCGCATTACCTTTGCCACGGACGATGAAAGATTTTGCCCCCATCGAACCTGGAATAATCCCCATCTCGCCTTTACCAGCGCGTACCGCACCTTTCCGCGTGATGAGCACTTTTTCACCAAAGTGGGTTTCTTCCTGCACGTAGTTGTGGTGACAATTTACGGCTTCAATATGGGTTTCAAATGGTTTGGCAATAATGGTTTTAGTGGCCGCAATTACCGCCGTCATCATCGCCTCACGATTGGCGCGCGCAAAGCGTTGTGCCCAACCCACTGCAAACACATAATCATCGTAATGCTCAGTACCTTCGGGAAAGTAGGCGAGGTCTTCATCAGGTAAATTGATGAAGTGCTTACGCATATCTTCCTTGGCTTTTTCAATAAACAAAGTCCCAATGGCATTACCTACACCGCGTGAGCCAGAATGCAACATAAACCATACCGCGTTCGTTTCATCCAAACACACTTCTACAAAGTGATTTCCACCTCCTAGAGTTCCGAGGTGACGATGATTATTGGTATTTTTCAAGCGTGGATATTTCTCGGTAATTTTTTCGAAATCCGGAAATAATCCAGCCCAAAATTCGTCCACCGCAGTAGGGGTGTTTGCCCAAGCGCCTTTATCTCTACCTTGTTTTTTTGGCGACATTCCATGCGGCACAGCACGTTCAATCGCAGTACGCAATGGCGCTAAATTATCAGGTAAATCAGTAGCAGTAAGCGTGGTTTTGCACGCCATCATTCCACAACCAATATCCACCCCCACACCGGCCGGAATAATTGCGCCCTTGGTTGGAATCACACTACCAATCGTAGAACCTTTACCAAAGTGTACGTCTGGCATTGCGGCAAGGTGCTTGAAAATAAAGGGCAGTTTTGCGGTATTGCTGAGCTGCGTTCGCGCACCATCATCAACCTGCACACCACGCGTCCACATTTTTACGTGACGTCCGCCTCCTACATTCATTACATCAAAATTTTCGTTTCTCATTTTCTATCCTTTGTTTTTGTGCTCAAGCCCACCCGCACCACTTTAAAACTTTCCACCCTCACACAACAATAAACCAGCACTTGGTTATTACATTTACAGTAAGTAATACGCATGTATCAATACTGGGCTAAGAAGTAATAATGGGATTCGAACCCACAACGTTGCCCCGACATTACCAGAAGGCGGATGCGCTCCGCAGGGCGTTTTTTGTGCTCGCATCTATTGCGATGTTACCGCTTGAACTTTTTGAATACATTTTGACTACATTTTGAATATATTTGGCGCAAACTGCATCACCGACGCCTTTGAATTCCGCTTTTTCAAAGGCGTTTATGCACGCAACATCGGGACGCAACGCCTCAATTAATTGCCGTTACGCCGCCAATTCTGTCACCCAATTTAACGCCTGCACCTTGGCATCACATTCACGGTATTGCTTTGCGAATGCATCGGCACGCTTTTGGGTTTCGGCTACATTAATTACGGCTTCAAACTTAATTTCCGAACGCGAATAACGGTCTTGCGTCGTTGTTGCTGTTTCCGCTAAACCTGCGAAGGCATTGCGCTTTTGCAGCAAAATATCGCGCATCGCTAAGGCATCGGCCAAGGTTAAATTTTCATCGAACACGGCGTTGCAATTAGTGCGGTTAATTCGTTGCACCAATTCTGTAATTCGGTTGGCCAAGCCTTCCAATTCGCACATCAAGGTTTCTGGGTTTTCGGCAGGTGTATCACCCGCTTGTACTTTCACAACCCGCTTGATACGTTCCAGTGTTTGCGCATAACGTTTTTGGGCATCGGCGCGTTCAAGTAAGGCTTCGGCTAATTTCATGGTATTTCCTTTTTCGTAAAGTGTAATTTCGCAAGCGGCTATTTTCGATCTTGCTGTGCTATATCTGCTTGCTACGTCGAACATATAGCAACTGCCGTGCCAGTTTTTTAGTAAGTGCGATAAAAACTCGTAAGTCATTGAAAATAAACAACTAAATATTCTTTGCTATTTTTCTGGCGCACTAGCATGATAATTAAAATTACAGTAAACTATAAAATATTATCGTGTTTAAGAAAAAATTATCATGAAGAAAACCGTGGTGCTAGGTTTTATTGGTACTCAACTTGATTCTGGCGCGGGGCAGGGAAGGTGGGAGCGTTGGCGACCTACGATTGCCCTGTTGCAGCACCAAGATATGGTGGTTGATCGGCTTGAACTGTTTCATGTTCAACATGAAAGAATGGTGCGTGATTTGCGTGCGGATATCGCACTCGTTTCACCAGAAACTGAAGTGGTAGAGCGTAAATTGGCGATTCGTGATGCGTGGGATTTTGGCGATGTGTATGGCGCATTGTTTGATTTTGCGAAGAGCTATGATTTTCGTCCCGATGAAGAAACCTATTGGATTCACATCACCACCGGCACTCATGTAGCGCAAATTTGTTTATTTTTAATGGTGGAAGCTCGGTATTTTCCCGGCGTACTGTTGCAAACCGCGCCACCACCAAAACAAAAAATGGGTGCGCCTGGTGATTACGCCTTAATCGACCTAGATTTAAAGCGCTATAACCAACTGGCGCAACGCTTTAACCGCGAACAAGAAGACGCGATCGCCTTCCTTAAAAGTGGCATAGAAACCCGCAATACGGGATTCAACAAGCTAGTGGAAGAAATTGAGCAGGTGGCAGTGCGCTCCAAAGCGCCGATGTTATTGATGGGGCCAACTGGCGCGGGTAAGTCATTTTTAGCTAAACGCTTATTTGCACTAAAAAAAGCACGGCACACCATTAGCGGTGCCATGATCGACGTTAACTGCGCCACCTTGCGTGGTGATACTGCTGCATCCACCTTGTTTGGTCATGTGCGCGGCGCATTCACCGGGGCGGCTAACGCGCGGCCAGGCTTATTGCGCACGGCACACTTAGGGGTGCTGTTTTTAGATGAAATTGGTGAGCTTGGTTTGGATGAGCAAGCCATGTTGCTAAAAGCCATCGAGGAAAAGCGCTTCTTTCCCGTGGGTGCGGATGAAGAAGTGGAAAGCGATTTTCAACTCATCGCGGGCACCAATCGTGACTTGCGCGAAGCGGTGCTGGCAGGGCGTTTTCGCGAAGATTTATTTGCCCGCATCAATATGTGGACTTACGCCCTACCAGGCTTAGCCGAGCGGATTGAGGACATAGAGCCAAACTTAGATTACGTCTTGGCGCAATTTTGCCAAGAAGCTAATGAAGTAGTGCGGTTTAATTTGGAGGCAAAAAAGCACTACCTAGCGTTCGCTACCGCCCGTGAAGCCACGTGGAACGGCAATTTCCGTGATTTATCGGCCAGCGTGAATCGGCTCGCTACTCTAGCCACAGGGGGGCGCATTACAGTGGAGTTGGTGACTGCAGAAATTGCACGACTGCGGCATTTGTGGCGCGGTGAAGATGTGGTGCAAACGGGTAAGGATGCGGCGCGGCAACTGCTGGGTGATACCGCTTTTACAGCCCTTGATTTATTCGATCAGTTACAGCTAAACAGTGTGCTAAAAGAGTGCCGCAAACACCGCACCATAGCCGACGCTGGTCGGCATTTATTTGCTGCGTCAAGGGCTGAGAAGGGTAGCAGCAATGACGGCGATAGATTGCGGAAATATTTAATGAAGTATGGCCTGAGTTGGGCGGGGGTTTCTAAATAGACCGAAGATGCTTTAAATAAGGGGTGTCCAGCCTACCTTGAGATCAGAATACGTGAAGTATGTTGCGCCTGATTCTATTTCCAAATCATTCGTGCATTCAAATAACTGCAAGCATATTTAGAATAT
>JANMDR010000025.1:0-11392 GCA_031376425.1 Betaproteobacteria bacterium | reverse complement strand
TCATGATCAAATTTTGCAAGCAAAGAGCCACATTGCTTTAGCTTATAGCCTTTAATTTTATCCAGCCGCTCCCTCAGATGATCAAGTTGCATGACACAAACTTGCACTGCAATAAACTGCCATCTGCGAACAACACTCCTGTCTACTGTTGAGGGCGCTACCTTTGCACGCTCATACAACTGAAACGCCGCGCCCCAGTCCGTTACATTGAAAGCAATCCCAGATAAATGAGCCGCTAGGTCCTTGATTGCAATCGCTTCAGCTTCAGGCGTATCGACTGACGGCCAGAGTTGCGGAGGCGGCGGAAGCACGGCTAACGTATCTTTTAGTCCGGTCTTCTTAGAGTTCATATTTTTAACAAGTCGATTCAACCGGACTTCATATCTCCACAACCTGAAGAATATCATCAAAAACCTAACCATCTATAACCTCAGCACTGACCTATCATCTGGCTTCTACAGACTACTAAACAATAACGTCCAGCGGGCTAATGATCTTCCCGCGCATGGTTAATCGTATATTTCGGGATATCAATCACGAGTGGCGTATTACGCACAATTGTTTGGCACGATAGTCGCGATTGGGCGGTTAGACCCCACGCCATGTCGAGCATGTCTTCTTCATTTTCGGTGGCTTCATCTAGGCTTTGGCCACCTTCGCGCATAATGACGTGGCAGGTGGTGCAGGCGCAGGAGAGCTCGCAGGCGTGCTCGATGCGGATGTTTTGCGCTAGCAGGGCTTCGCAAAGATTCGTACCTTCGGGTACGCTAAATTCAGCACCTTTGGGGCAGAGCGATTCGTTGGGGAGGACGGTGATTTTAATCATGGTTTGGGCTTTGCTTTAATCAGATAGGTCAGATGATTCAGGTTCGACAAGTACAACAGCAAATAGGTGATTGGACGGTTTGAATATCAGACTGTGCTGGAATGACGGCACAAAACGACAGTGACATAGAAATTTAAACCTTAGCGCTTTAATGCCGCACTCTTCTGTACTCAAACAATTATAAAACCAAACTATTCAAATTCTTCCCCCGCAAAGCCTGTGCCACACTGGCATCCATGCGTTTGGCGGCGAAGTCTTCGGTGGCATTAGATAGGGCTTCGATTGCAGCTTTAATTTGTTGCTGGTCTTGGCCTGAAAGCCTTGATTCTAGAACTTCTACAGCCATTGCAATGACATCGCGATCGGCATCGTTTAGCATTGTTGCACCGTCTGCTGCGATGGCAGCATTGATCGACTCAATTAGGCGTTTACCCTCCACTATTAGTTCGGCCAAAGCTCTGGCTTGCTTGTCTTCATTAGCATGACTAAATCCCGAGCGGAGCATGGCAGCGGTTTCTTCGTCGCTTAGACCATACGACGGTTTTACGATTATCTCGGCACGTACACCACTGGTTTTTTCTGTTGCGCTAACGGCAAGCAAACCATCGGCATCAACTTGAAACGTGACTTCAATGCGGGCGGCACCGGCTACCATAGGCGGGATGCCACGTAGTTCAAACTTTGCCAGCGAGCGGTTATCGACTACCAGCTCACGCTCGCCCTGCACGATATGCAGCGCCATTGCCGTTTGACCGTCTTTGAAGGTGGTGAATTCTTGGGCGCGTGCGGTGGGTATGGTGCTATTGCGTGGGATTACTTTTTCGCTTAAGCCGCCCATAGTTTCGATACCAAGCGACAACGCGATTACATCTAGCAACAGTAGGTCATCACCACGTTTATTGCCCGCAAGCTGATTGGCTTGAATGGCGGCACCAATAGCTACAACTTGATCGGGGTCTAAATTATTTAGCGGCGTTTGCTTGAAGAACTTGGCAACGGCTTCTTGCACGTGCGGCATTCGCGTAGCCCCCCCCACCATCACGACACCATCAATTTCTGCTACGCCTAATTTCGCATCGCGAAGTGCGCGCTTCACTGGTGCAATGGTTTTGTCCACCAATGCTTGGCTGATGGTTACAAATTCTTCACGCGATAGCTTTACGGCTAATTGTTGCCCCATACTCAAGGCGATTTGCGCTTGCGCCGTTGGCTCATTAGTGAGCGATTCTTTAGCTCTTCTTGCCGCTACCAATAGCGCTGCCGCATCTTGTAAACCGGCGGCGGCAAAGTTGTAACGCTCGCGCCAAAAACGTACGATAGCTTGATCAAAATCATCGCCGCCCAAAGTTGCATCACCATTGGTGGCGAGCACTTCAAACACGCCCTTAGATAAACGCAATACTGAAATATCAAACGTGCCACCGCCTAGATCAAATATCGCAAAAACCCCAGCGGCGCGGTTATCCAGACCATAGGCTACTGCCGCTGCGGTAGGTTCGTTAAGCAATCTCAGCACATGCAAACCAGCGGCGTTAGCGGCATCTTTGGTGGCTTGACGTTGCGCTTCATCAAAATAAGCAGGTACGGTGATGACAGCACCAACCAAGTCACCACCCAAAGCAGCTTCGGCTTGTGCGCGTAAGGCACGCAAAATTTCAGCTGAAATTTCTACCGGTGATTTAACGCCAGCCGCTGTTTGAATACGCACCATACCCGGCGCATCCACAAACGCGTAGGGCAAGGTGCCGTAGCGAGCCACATCGGCAATACCGCGCCCCATAAAGCGTTTGGCCGAGGCGATGGTGTTTTGCGGATCACGGGTAATCCATTCACGCGCCGCGTAGCCCACGGCAGCAACACCAGAAGCATCATATCGCACCACGGACGGCAACAAGGGGCGATTAGCTGCATCTCGCAACACTACGGCCGTGCCGCTTTGCACGGTAGCAACAAGTGAATTGGTGGTTCCAAGGTCAATACCTACGGCCAAGCGATGTTGATGCGGGGCGGTAGATTCACCGGGTTCAAAAATTTGAAGGAGAGCCATTAGTGTGGTTAGTTTGTTGTTCGGGAGCAACGACGGAGGGCAGATTGGGCAGATAAGGCGGTGCCCACCCTATAGTTTTATTTCAGGCATCTATTAAAGCAAAGACTTCATCTAACTCTTCTCTTAGTTTTTCTAAAAAACGAAGTTTGCGCACGATGACTGCCGCTTCATCCAGATTAGTTTCTAAGGTTACTGCTAAATGCGTAAAGAGCGCTTTTTCTTCTGCGTTTAAATCACTTTGCAAAATTTCTAAGTGATCTACGGCATCAGCGGCGCGCGGACTTTGCTTTAGGTCAGAAAGCGCCTCGCGCAGTGCCATTTGCTGCATTAAAAAATCAAGCGGCATGGTAGTGTTGGTTTCTTCTAGAGTATCAACACCACGCAGCTTTAACAAATAGCGGCCACGCGCCAGCGGTGATTTTAAAGTTTGAAACGCTTCGTTAACCCGCACTGCCCATTGCATGGCAACGCGTTGTTCAGCGGCGTTGGCGTTCGCAAAATTATCAGGATGCACCTGTTGCTGTAGCGCCCTAAATCGTTGTTCTAGCCCTGCTAAGTCCAGCAAATATGCAGGTTCAAGGCCGAATAGCACAAAGTGGTTTTGACTAAAATCAACCGCCACGACTTACGCCAACATCATGCTAGACATTAAAAGATTCGCCGCAACCGCACTTGTCTTTTTCGTTCGGGTTATTAAATTTGAAGCCTTCATTTAAACCTTCGCGGCCAAAATCAAGTTCGGTGCCATCCAAATAACTGAGGCTCTTTGGGTCAACAAACACCTTAACGCCGTTGCTTTCAAAAAGCTGGTCTTCACCCTGCTGCTCGTCAACAAACTCAAGCTTATAGGCCATCCCAGAACAACCCGTGGTGCGCACACCAAAGCGAATACCTAAGCCTTTGCCGCGCTTTACCATGTAATTTTGAACATGCTTGGCGGCGCTATCGCTAACAGTAATTGCCATGATTTAGGCCGCCTTCGCTTCAGCGACTACCACTGCCGGATGTTTAGTGCGATAGTCGGCGATGGCCGCTTTAATGGCATCTTCAGCCAATATCGAGCAGTGAATTTTCACTGGCGGCAATGCTAATTCAGCAGCAATTTGGGTATTTTTGATTGTTGCTGCTTCATCAATTGACTTACCCTTTACCCATTCAGTAACAAGCGAGGATGAAGCAATGGCGGAGCCACAGCCGTAGGTTTTAAACTTTGCATCAGTGATGATGCCGTCAACGCCCACTTTTAACTGCAGCTTCATCACATCGCCGCACGCTGGCGCGCCGACCATGCCTGTTGCAATGCCTTCTTCGTCCTTACCGAAGGAACCAACATTGCGTGGATTTTCGTAGTGGTCTAAAACTTTTTCGCTATATGCCATGATAATGCTCCTAAATTACTAAATTATTTAATGCGCCGCTACCTGAACCGCTGAGGGCGCTAATGCGCCGCCACCCATACTACTAAGGGCGCTAATGCGCCGCCCATTGCACCGACGACACATCAATACCATCTTGATGCATTTCCCACAGTGGCGACATCGCGCGCAGTTTAGCGATGCGTTGTTTAATCAAATCTACCGCAAAATCAATATCTGCCACAGTGGTAAAACGCCCGATGGTGAAGCGAATCGAGCTATGCGCAAGCTCATCATTACGTCCCAACGCTCGCAGCACATAGGATGGCTCAAGCGATGCAGAGGTACACGCAGAACCTGAAGATACGGCTAATTCTTTCACGCCCATAATCAGTGATTCGCCTTCCACAAAATTAAAGCTGACATTAAGATTATGCGGCACACGCTGCTCCATATCACCGTTGATATAAACCTCATCGATATCGCGAATACCGTTATAAAGCTTATCGCGCAGCATACGAGTACGTTCATTTTCAGTTGCCATTTCCAGCCGCGCTAATCTGAACGCTTCGCCCATACCGACAATTTGATGCGTTGCCAAGGTGCCGGAGCGGAAGCCGCGCTCGTGTCCACCGCCATGCATTTGCGCTTCTAACCGCACCCGTGGCTTGCGTCGCACATACAGCGCCCCCATGCCCTTGGGACCATAAGATTTATGCGCGGAAAAGCTCATTAAATCCACCTTCAACGCCTGTAAATCCACCACGACTTTACCTGTAGCTTGCGCTGCATCCACATGAAAAATAATCGCGCCGCTATTGCCAACACCAGCACGGCAAATTTCGCCAATCTCAGCAATCGGTTGAATGACACCTATTTCATTATTCACCATCATCACGGATACTAAAATGGTGTCCGGACGCAAGGCCTTTTTAAAGGCCTTAATATCTACCAAGCCATTTTCTTGTACGTCTAAATAAGTAGCATCAAAGCCTTGGCGTTCAAGCTCACGCACAGTGTCTAAGGTGGCTTTGTGCTCGGTTTTAAGGGTGATAATGTGCTTGCCGCGTGTTTTGTAAAAATTGGCAGCACCCTTCAACGCTAAGTTAATAGATTCTGTAGCGCCAGACGTCCAAACGATTTCTTTTTCATCACAGTTAACCAAGGCCGCCACTTCAACGCGAGCGGCTTCAATGGCTTCTTCAGCGTCCCAGCCATAGGCATGACTACGTGACGCAGGATTGCCAAATTGCTCCGTTAAATAAGGAATCATTTTTTTTGCCACACGCGGATCAACCGGTGTTGTGGCCGAATAGTCAAGATAGATTGGAAGTGGTTTATTCATGGTTTTTACTCAATGAAGCCTCAATAAATTGGATTTTCTTAATGATTAATCAAACGACTAATCAAATAACTTGCGACAAAGCGGTGGATTTCAATGCCGCTGCTTTCTTCAAATTAGTCGGCATAGCCATAATTTGCGCAGTTTCAGCGCTAGCGGGCTTGGCTAAATCAGCCAGAGTCACGCTTTGTAAATAATTTTGCACCGTAGAATTTAAATTTTCCCAAAGCTGGTGCGTCATACAGCGCTTTTCGCCTAAGCAATTTACTTTGCCGCCGCATTGGGTGGAATCGATAGGTTCTTCTACTGTGGTGATAATTTCCGCAACAGACAAACTTTGCGCTGGGCGGCTGAGTTTATAACCGCCACCAGGACCGCGCACGCTTTCTACCACACCGCCGCGCCGAAGCTTACCGAATAATTGCTCAAGATAGGCTTGCGAAATATTTTGCCGCTCCGCTATTTGCGCTAACGTTACTTGACCACGCGCGGAGTGAATCGCTAAATCCAGCATAGCGGTTACAGCAAAGCGGCCTTTGGTGGTTAATTTCATAGCGGTAATAATTGTCTTAAGTCAGAGACCACTATTGTACCGTAAGTTGAGTAAATCACTCAAGTATTACCTTGTTTTTATGACTAAATAAGCGGTTTCCCAGATAAGCTTTTTTTTGCGTGGAGACACCAAAAAACAGGGCGTCTTGGGCAAAAATGATGAGAAGTGGGGGCGCTTCGTAAACTACCCGAAGATGCCTAAATACAGGGCATCTTCAACTACTCCTTGTTTGCACCTTAAGTTCACGGATTGCTTGCTCGTAACCATCGTACCGTCACTATTTTGCAACATACCACTTATTTACTTGCCCCCAATTACATAATCGCCCACATAATTGGTAGTAAATTGGTATGATTGTCCGGACGTTAAACTAATAGTAATCAAACGTTGCAAGAGCTTATCTTGCAATGAAAAAAATTCTAACTTTCGGAGAACCATTATGGCATTTACGAGAAAGCCCTTAGCCGCCGCAGTCGCGCTGGCACTTTTTACGCTAGCTGCACCAGCAGTTTCATTTGCGCAAACCGCAGCCGCCACTACTGAAGATGCGAAAAAAGCCGCTGAAGCAAAGCGCAAAGCGGATGAAGAAAAACAAAAAATTGACACCGTAACGGTCACTGGTATTCGCGGATCACTACAAAAAAGTATTGATGTTAAGCGCGATGCGGACACCAACGTAGAAGTTGTTACCGCTGAAGACGTAGGCAAAATGCCCGATAAAAATATCGCCGATGCGCTTTCCCGCTTATCCGGCGTGAACGTACAATTTGGTGGTGCCCTAGCCATGGACGAAGCTGAGCGCGTATCCATTCGCGGCACTAGCCCCAACTTAAACCTCACCACCATTAACGGCCATGCGCTTTCTTCCGGTGACTGGCATGTGGGTGACCAAGCCGGTTCAGGCCGTAGCGTAGGCTTCGGCTTAATGCCCTCACAGTTAATTGGCCAAGCTATTGTGTATAAAACCGGACGCGCCGATATCACCGAAGGCGGTGTAGCAGGTACTGTGGATATTATTACACGCAAGCCATTAGACTTTAAAAACCAGCTTACGCGCGAACTTTCTGTCGGCTTTGTACACGCTGATTTACCGAAGAAAACTGACCCACAAATTAGTGCCTTGTTTAGTTGGAAAAGTGACGACAGCACCTATGGCTTTTTGCTGCAAGCCTACAAAGAACAACGTCATCTGCGCCGTGATGGGCAAGAAACCTTTGGCTATAATTTTATTTCTGCAGCAGCCGCAAACGCGGCTGGAAACCCGTCTTTAGCGGGTCTACGCTTGCCGGGCAGCTTAAATTCAGCATTGTTTGAAGGCGAACGTAATCGTGAAGGCGGCTATATCGGCTTCCAAGTAAAACCAAATGCGGACTGGGATATTAACGCGAGTATTTTCCGCACCACATTACGCGCTGACAACTACAATAGCTCTGGCTACGGTTTGCCAAATGCATTAATCAGTAACGGTTGGATTATTAAAAATCCGGTGGTACGCAACGACGTATTGGTCAGCGCGTCGCTGGAGCGCCCTCCTACTGCTGCGGCAACACAACGCGTAATCGGTTTCCAATTTGATCACTTTATGCGCGAAGCGGCGAACTCACTTTCAAGCTTTTATGACGTAGATGCCAAGTGGCGCGCGAGCGACTCATTAACGATTAAGGGTCGGGCTGGATTTACCGAAGGTTTTGGTAAAACTGGTGCTCAACCTTCGATTGTATTCGGCATTATTAATCCAAACATTTCTTACACTATTAACGAAAATCGGCCTACTGATTACAAGATCACTAATTCAACCACAGGTGCTGCAATCGATCTGGCTAACGTCAACAACTACGTACAGATGAGTAATTTCGGTGGCGGCGTATCTTCAACCGATAAAGAAAAATATTTACATCTAGATGGTGAATATGCACTGAACAAAGGTATTTTCACTAACGTAAAGTTTGGCATTCGCACGGCTGAGCATCGCCGTGAATATGAAGTGACTAACGCACGCTGGAATGCGCAAGACACGCCCGCTGGTCCACCTGCAGTGCCATCACCATTTATCAGCGTGACCGGCGGTCTACTGGTAAGCAATATTGTCGGCAATAATGTACCAGTACCGCCTACAACTTATCCGAGCAACTGGTTCTCGGGTGGAAGTGGGGACTTTCCGCGCAGTTTATTTCGCTATAACACCGGCATCCTGTCCGACTTTGCTAAGCAGTACGTAAACTACGACAAAGTGCTGAACAAGTCTTGGAACTCGGGCTACACCATTATCGAAACCAACCAAGCTGGCTATTTGATGACAGAGTTTGAATTGCCATCGCTCAGCGGCAATATCGGCGTGCGTCCGGTTAAAACTAAGGTGCAATCCACAGCTTACCAAGCCTTGCCAAACGGTACAGCAGCGGGTCAGTGCGTGCCTTTACAACCATGCAACGTTCCGGGTGCTATTACTTCGTCACGCGTAGCTACTTACGTACCGCAAACGGTTGAAACATCTCATTCTATTGCGCTTCCAAGCTTAAATTTGAAATGGGATATCGCACCGAAGGTAATTGGTCGCTTTTCTTTGAGCAAAACCTTAGGTCGCCCTAATTACAACGAGTTAGCGGGTGCAGTGAGTTTAAACAACACCTTGCTCACTGGTAGTTCAGGCAATCCCTACTTGAAGCCCACCACATCCACAAACGCCGATGCATCGCTGGCCTATTACTTCACCAAGCGCGGCTATGTTTCAGGCAGTTTATTCTCGCAAAACCTGAAGGATTACGTAAAACCGGGCGTGTCCAAAGTTGAGTTTTTTAACAGTGCAACGGGCACCAATTCTATCTATGACGTCACCTCCCGTGTGGCCGCGAATGCTAAACTCAAAGGTGCAGAACTTGCAGGTGAGCTACCAATTGGTGCAGGTTTCGGCTTAAGCTCCAACTACACCTATGTTAACGGCAGGGATTCAGATGGCTTTGAATTTCTAGGTACATCAAAGCATACGTTCAATATTTCTGGCTACTACGAAGATGACAAATTCAGTACACGGCTTTCATGGAATCAGCGTAGCGACTATGCGTGGGGATTGATACCAAATCCAGCGGGCACCGGTATTCTCGGAACCAATCGCTATAAAGGCTACGGCGGTTTAGCAGCTTCGGTAAGCTACAAAATTACGCCAAGCATCAGTGTAGTATTGGATGGCAACAACCTAACCAATCCAGTTCGCTCGACTTATTACATAAATGAAAGCGCACCTGGATACTGGCATGAAAGTGGTCGTCAATACTTTTTAACAGTTCGCGGTAAGTTCTAACACCTCGCTGTTTCGCCCAAAATGAAAACGAGCATCTTCGATGCTCGTTTTTTTATGAAGCGAATTGCAGTTTTATGACCTTCAACTCAAAGTTTTTCTTTTGAGCGTGACTCCACCCATGAAACTATTTTCGCTAATCAGTAAAGCTCGGATTGTCATGTGATAAAATTTTAGTACGTAACAGGACGGTTCATCTGAGCCTAGCAAAATTGTATCGCATACAAAATTAACTGTTTATTGGAGGCATGAAACGCCACCGCCGCAAGTTGTGATGCCGTCTCAACGATGCATTAAGCGATTCGATGCATATGATCGGTTGCGCTGTGAGGCTCAATATCGGATAGTTAATGCGAGCCATTGAACGGTTAGAGCTGAAAGGTCTTTTTGCGTTCGTAATGCGGCTGGTTTGGCAGTCGAGGATTGGGCATAGACCGATGGTGTACCAGCACTAGCCGGCTGGCAAACTTAAATGAGGTGCTGTCCAATCTAGCCCGCAGAAAATTGCTGAAATTGGATTTTGCAGGGACGACTAAATAGGCATTAATACTATTAATTATTGACTCAAAGCATTTTGCAAGCTGTCAAGTCTACTGTTGTATGGGTGCAACGGTTATATGTAACATTCCCCAAACCAAGCGCTTGGCTTCACATATATCCCGTCACTTTTCTATGATGGGGCGAATTTTCAGCGCGTAACATGCAATGACAAATGAAAAAAATGCGCTAGATTAAATAATAAAAATGAAAGAATACTTGAAATTGCAGATTTTTTTCTGTAGCCTTGTAACCTTTAGTGGACATTCACTAGATTAATGACTAATTTAAAACTTATACGGATAACTACACATGCTTCCATTAATTAATAAATCAATATACATCAATATACGTAGTGTTTCGCTGAGCATTCTTATTGGCTTTGCATCGCTCGTGGCAGCGATTCCGAGTGCTCAAGCATATTGGGATCCGGCTTGGGGTCCTTGTCCCTACGAAGAGTGGGAGTGCGTTATGTTGTATAACGACCCCAATAGCACTTGGGCACCCGCCCCGCCGCAGACTCCGATTCCCACAACGTTCACTTACAATCCGTTTTCGCCTAACGGCCCAACGAACAACAACGGGGGTGCTAGTCCGCCATTGAGTCAAACCATTTCTGAGGCTGAAGCAAAACGACAAGCAACTTGTAATGCCGCAAAAGCTGAAGCGCAGCGTTTAATATGTAGCATTCGCAGCACTAGCATGCCATTGACGCATCAGGAAATGACCTTTGGCCTCAGCGGTTTGTATACCCAAATGCGGCCAATCGCGTTACAGTTTCATCAGAATCTATGGAACGATTTTACAGACATCACGTGGCAGAATTTTTCGGGGGTCTACGACCAAATGCATACGACTTGCAATGCTCTCGCGGGAATTTATCCTGTTGTGGATGGTGTAGCTATTGCTTTATGCCGCGATCGAATAAATGACTATTTCAATCAAGGAATTGCAGCCAGGCTGTTCGGCCTACGCCCTTATGATTTGTTCTTGCAATCCCCCGCAGCGGCAGATTTTCGCAGTTCGCTCTATGGGCAAGCATGTGCAAACAATGCCCAAGTGCAGCGTGAAAACCTGTGCGGCTAAATAGTCTTCAATGGAGATTGAGTATGACAAATTCTAAAGTAATTTTTTCAGGCGTTGCTGCACTAGCGATTATCGGGGCAATTTTCCTGTATCGGCCTGGTACTGTGGCTAATTTGGTGGGCGCGGAGAATCGTGATGCATCTATGGCGGCGACGTCCAGTAGCAGTGTCCAGTCGCTCTCCCAATCAAGATCCGTTCAGCCTAGCGCTTTGGCTAGCGGCGCAGTACAACCCACAGCCTCAATCCAGCGTGTTGTACGAGAGCAAAACATGACCGCGACGGAGGCGATGGCACATCCCCGTAGCTGGATGCTTGCCTATTCGCATGAGGATGCAATGTGGCTGGATCGAC
>JANMDR010000017.1:0-1652 GCA_031376425.1 Betaproteobacteria bacterium | reverse complement strand
ATCCACCGTGGCCCCACCACAATCATTGAATATTGCGATTGAGCTAACGGTTAGCTCATACAAAATTTCAGACACTGAATCAGTCGATGGAAGCTATTTCTGCGATGGGTATATGGTTGACTAGCCAGACGCCATTATCTGCTTGATAGAACTTGAAGCCCTGCTGGTGCATTCGTAGCGCTGCAATCTTCAATACTATCGGCTTCCCATGCCGCTGGCCGACCGCTAGCGCGGTAGTTTCATCTTGCGATAGATGGACATACTGACGTGAACCGGCCAGCAAACCATCCTTGCGAATTGAATCTAAAAACCGTGTTGCTGTACCGTGGTAAAGAAGTTCTGGCGGCAGCTTCTCTTCAAACTGAATGGCAACACTTTCTGAGGAGTGCCCTTGAACTGCGCGAATGCGTAGCCCATCGTCAGACAAGGCAAATCGCTTCTTGTCGTTGCTCGCCACCACAGCGCGAATCAATTCATGGTTAAGCTGCTTCCCATCATTGGCGGCGGCGGCAATCAAGGCTTCAATATCTGTCCACCCATCAAGATCAAGGGTAATGCCGATAGCATCTGGTTTATGGCGCAATACATAGCTTAAAAACTTGCTGATTTCGGTCAGTTGCTTGCTCATATATATATTTTGCGTTCTAAGTTGCTGCCGTTAAAAAGGCAGAGTATAAAAATAGTTGGTAAGGTTAATACATTAGACGGCATAAAGGAAGCGCAATGAAGTTATCCTGCCTCTGTGTTACCTGATCCTGTAAGCGTTTGGTGCTGCATCTATTTTGCAATATTGTTAAATGAAGCATTATCCAACTGCACTGCGCGCACACGCAAAAACAATAATCTATATGTCGTGGCTTATTTAAAATTAGCGCTGATAAATAAGTACCTTAAGGTACCCTAAAACAGGGCATTTTAAGACAGTAAATCGGGTAAAATGATGCATGATTAAAAGGGAATTTCTTCAATATAATTTGATGGCTATCGCAACGCGTATAAGCCACACGCACGCCTACCGTTTTGTCTTGACATGCTGCCTCACCATCGCCCGCTTTCCCGCTAAAACAATCGATACAACCCTCACCACCTTCCAAATTTGGCTCCGTCGCAACCCGACTATTCTTACCGTAGCCGCACCACAGCGCACACCCTTGGTCACCCCAGCCAAGCAACAAGCCCAAGCCGCTTTTAACACGCACAATCAGCGCGACCACCACCCCATCACCCACAACCCCCGCCCCTTGTGGCATCGCATTAGCATGGGTATCTTCACGGCCATCTTAGCCATCTCCGAAGGTGGCTTGGCTATCATCCCTAAATCCGTCATAGCAGCCCCGATTGCTGATCCGCGTGCGCCGATTGTGTTTCGCCCTGTTATTGAGTTAAGTCTCAAAGGCGTACCGGTGGTTAACATCACCGCCCCCAATACGGCAGGCATCAGCTATAACCAATACACCCAGTTCGATATCGACATATTGGGCTTAATTCTCAACAACAGCTTAAAAAGCGGTGGCTCTCTACTGGGTGGGCAGGTAAACGCCAACTCGAATCTGACTAAAGACGGCAAGACTGCCAACCTCATCATCAATGAAGTCACTAACTCTCTCACCAATCTACCCAGCCAGCTACTAGGTGCCCTAGAAGTCTTTGGT
>JANMDR010000320.1:0-3378 GCA_031376425.1 Betaproteobacteria bacterium | reverse complement strand
ATTTGCTGTACGGATATTCGCTATGGCACGGTGGATGCGAAATTTTCAATCAAGGAAGTTGATATTGGCATGACGGCTGATGTGGGCACCTTACAGCGTTTGCCTAAGCTTATTCACCCTGGCATTGTGCGTGAATTAGCGTTGACTGCACGTACCTTTGATGGCACTGAAGCGGCGCAAATAGGGCTTCTTAATGAGGCGTTGCCAAATCATGACGCGCTTATCGCCAAGGCATTGGGCGTGGCCGCAACCATTGCTGCCAAAAGCCCATTATCCGTGCGCGGCACCAAAGAAATGCTGGCTTACGCCCGCGATCATAGTGTTGCCGATTCGCTTAACTACATCGCCACATGGAATGCAGCCATGTTAATGAGTGATGATTTAACCGAAGCCATGACGGCCGCGAAACAAAAACGACCCCCTGTATTTAGGGACTAAATGCACGTCATTGAGGCAATTATTTTATAACTATCTGAGCGATGACATTCTTCCACCCCATTTAGCGCGATAATACGCCCTATAACTTAAAACAATTACTTAAAACAAATCGGAGGAAGCCGCATGATTTTTGACACCAAACTCGATGAAGATACGGATGCGCTGCGCGATAGCGTGGCGCGGATGGTGGCCGACGAGCTAACGCCGCGTGCGGCAGCCATTGATGCTGATAATGCTTTTCCGATGGATATGTGGCGCAAGCTAGGTGATTTAGGGCTACTTGGCATTACTGTGCCGGAAGAATTTGGTGGCAGCGGTATGGGCTATTTGGCGCACACCGTGGCGATGGAGGAAGTATCGCGTGGATCGGGGTCGGTGGGTTTGGCCTACGGTGCGCATTCCAATTTGGCTGTTAATAATTTATATGCCAACGGCAATGCCGCGCAGCGGGCAAAATATTTGCCTAAGCTTTGCAGCGGCGAACACATCGGTTCTTTAGCGATGAGTGAACCGGGTGCGGGTTCTGATGTAGTGGGTTCGATGGCTTGCCGAGCGGAAAAGAAGGGCGATCGCTATATCGCCAACGGCAATAAAATGTGGATTACCAACGGGCCGCATGCCGATGTGCTCATCGTCTATATGCGTACCGCAGGAAAAGAAATGGGCTCTAAAGCGATGACGGCGTTTATCATCGAGAAATCTTTCAAAGGTTTTAGCACCGCGCAAAAGCTCGATAAATTAGGGATGCGTGGCTCGGATACTTGCGAACTCGTGTTTGAAGATTGCGAAATTCCCGAAGAAAATATTTTGGGTGAGTTAAACGGTGGCTCGCGTGTGCTCATGAAAGGTTTGGATACCGAGCGTACAGTGCTATCTGGTGGACCAATTGGCATTATGCAAAGCGCGATAGATTATGTAATGCCCTATGTGCATGAGCGCAAACAGTTTAACCAAGCTATTGGCACCTTCCAACTGATGCAGGGTAAGTTAGCCGATATGTATGTGGCACTACAAACATCCCGCGCTTTTACCTACCGTGTGGCACAAATGCTCGATGAAGGCCGTGGTCGTGCGGCGCGTAAAGATGCCGCTGCAGCGATTTTATACGCTTCAGAATCTGCGGTGCGTGTCACTTTGGAAGCTATTCAATGTTTGGGTGGCAATGGTTATATTAATGAATACCCAACCGGTAGATTATTCCGTGACGCCAAACTTTATGACATCGGTGCAGGTACGAACGAAATTAGGCGCATGTTGATCGGTCGCGAACTGTTTGAAGATACTAGATAATACCCAGTAGATGCCCTCTGCAAGACGCTGCAAGTGCCTGGCACCCTTCATGGGTAAAATAGGGCTTAGCTAAGGCAGATTCACATTATAAATAACTTAAACCTGAAGGAAAATTGTATGTCAGAAGCCGTCGTCATTGTTGCTGCAAAACGCACCGCCATTGGCTCCATGAATGGGCAATTTGTATCCCTTACGTCCCCCCAGCTCGCCGTTACCGCCATTAAGGGTGCGCTGGCGCAATCGGGCGTAAAAGCGGAAGCCATTACTGAGGCTATCATCGGTTGCGTGTTACCTGCAGGTTTAGGTCAGGCACCAGCGCGACAAGCTGTACTAGGCGCTGGGCTCCTGCAGTCCACAGCCTGTTTAACCATTAACAAGGTGTGCGGCTCCGGCATGAAGGCAGCTATGTTGGGCTTTGATCAAATTACCGCAGGCTCGGCCAGCACCATTTTGGTTGGTGGTATGGAAAGCATGAGCAACGCGCCACATCTGTTACCAAAAGCCCGCCAAGGCTATAGATACGGGCATTTCCGTGCACTAGACCACATGGCATTTGATGGCTTAGAAAACGCCTATGACGGTAAATCAATGGGCATTTTTGCTGACGCTACCGCCGCTAAATACGGCTTTACGCGTGAGGCGCAAGATGCTTTCGCCACCGAAAGTGTAAAACGTGCGCAGGCCGCAGTGGCTAGCGGTGCCTTTCAAGCCGAGATCGCAGCGGTCATGGTCGCCGGTAAAGGCGGTGAAGTAGCGCTTGAAACCGATGAGCCTCCAGCCATGTGCAAGCCCGAAAAAATAGCGAGTTTGCGCCCAGCATTTAATAAAGATGGCACGGTAACTGCGGCATCGTCATCGTCTATTTCTGATGGCGCTGCCATGCTAATTTTGATGAGCGAATCTGCCGCCAAAGCGCAAGGTATCACTCCTATCGCCCGTATTTGCGGCCATGCGAGCAATGCGCATGAACCAGAATGGTTTACCACCGCACCCGTGGGCGCGATTGATAAGCTGCAGAAAAAATTAGGCTGGTCAGTAGCCGATGTAGATTTGTATGAAATTAACGAAGCTTTTGCTGTAGTGACAATGGCGGCAATGCACGACCTTAAACTACCGCACGATAAAGTGAACGTAAACGGTGGTGCCTGTGCCTTAGGCCATCCCATTGGAGCAACCGGTGCGCGGCTATTAGTCACACTATTACACGCGCTTAAAGCACGTGGTGGCAAACGCGGCATTGCCTCGCTTTGCATTGGTGGTGGTGAGGCTACGGCCTTGGCTGTTGAGTTGCTTTAATGTATGAAGCAGGTATGAAAAACCTATGAAAACCGCATTAATTATTGGCGCTTCGCGCGGCTTGGGGCTAGAACTGGTGCGCCAATACCGCGCTGCGGGTTGGCTCACTATTGGCACCTATCGTACGGAAGATCAGCGTCCCTTGCTCGCTAGCGTGGGCGCGACTGCTTTGCAGCTAGACGTATGCGAGGACCCTAGTTTTGCCAACTTAGCGCGAGCACTAGATGGCACCAATATCGACGTGTGCGTATACAACGCTGGGGTGTTTGGCCCGCGCTCGGCCGATGTGCCGGACGCCGAAACATTTATTGCGGTGATGCAAACCAATGTGCTTGGTGCCATGCGCGCTATTCC
>JANMDR010000289.1:0-3884 GCA_031376425.1 Betaproteobacteria bacterium | reverse complement strand
GCTTACGCAATATTGCCCAGCGCTGGACAATGCCAATCCAAAACTGGAAACAAGCAATAAGTCAGTTGATGATCCACTTTGAAAAGCAGTTTAACCCCGCCTAGCAAAAACTAAAAACACAAAATTCGGGATAGCCTCGAAGTTTGAGACACCTGTATTCATCAAGGAAAAAGTCGAGCAGTCTATCGACCTTGCCAAAACACCCTATTTTTACAATGATGGCGGCCGCCCGCGTTACCTAAAACAATTGCCGCGTGGTGCCAAGCTAATAAAACCAGCCCCTACCGACCCACGTGTTGCCATAGGTAATGAATACGTGGTATCGCAAATTAAAAGCGTAAAGAAAACGCCGCCTTATGGCATTGAGACGCAGTTGGGTTTTGTTGCCGACGAAGTGGCTTATGCCCCAATGTGGGCAACGCACGATGTGGCTGCAGCCTTTGGCATCACACTCGTAGAAAAGGGGCAAGCTGTTCATCTTGAAAGCCCCGTACAAAAGCTGTCGCAAATTGAATATGAGTACGGCGTTTTTGCCGGGCATTGGTCACCTTATCAAGAAACGGGTAACAAACTACTCAGCGTGGTGTGCACCGATCTTGAGCACCACGATTTCCCGCACATCTTCGCGTCTATTGATAGCGAGCTCCCCTTAGTCACCTCTGTTGGGCGCTATTGGCCCAAGCTCAGCAAAGTGCGTCTTGCCGATTTGTGGGTGCCACGGGGCAGCGCACTTTATATTCCGCCAAAGCCTTCACTGCCAAATGCCGAGTGTATCGATCTACACAACAATCGCAATTCCGCCCGCGCATGCTGGGGAAACATTCGGCAAAACAGTGTACTGACTAAAACCTTGCTGCAAACAAAGCATGGGTTTTTCTATTGGTACTGGAACGCAACTGATACGATACACACGCGGCCGCTACCGGAAGATTGATAGTCCGGTATCGGGTGCAACAATTAGACTATGCACGTGGCCGTCGGGGGGCGGCCAAAAGAGTTGGCGAAAGAACTTGAGCGAGAATAGGACGTTTACGGGCAGTTGTAGAGCCAGAGAAAGTTTCCTGAAGTTGGGAATTTGATAATCAAAGACCCAACACTTCCGTGCATGCTTGACGAAGCTATCTAAATAAGTATTATTAAAAGTATATGTGTGTTAATTATTTTAGGAGCCGCCGCCATGTCGGAAATTACGCTTTATCTGGACGATGCCACACAAGCGCTCGTCGAGCAGGCAGCATTGGCTAACGGCCTGTCTAAAAGCCAGTGGGTGTCAGAAATTATCCGCAAATATGCAGCACACGAATGGCCTCAAGCTTGTTTGGCATTAGCTGGCCGTTTTGACGATTTTCCTTTGCGTGAAGACACTGCGGGCTCGATGTCGGCTGCACAAGTAGCGGACGTACCCCGCATCGGGTTTTAGTCGCATTATGATGATCCTCGACAGCAATACCATCGGCTACTACTTTCGTGGCGACCCAATGGTAGTGCCGCGCTTCCAAGCGCTGAGACCCACCGATTTTGGTATGCCCGCCATCGTTGAATATGAGCTACGTTATGGATTGCTGCGACTGCCGCCACAGGCCGCCGCACCACGGCTAACCGCGCTGGCACAACTGCTTTTGCCGATGCAGAGCCTGCCGTTTGATAGCGAGTGCGCCACCCTCGCAGCCCGCATTCGCGCCGAGCTTGAAGCGGCTGGCACGCCCGCATTTACCCCTGTGAGTCCGCACGATACCTTGATTGCCGCCACAGCAATGCGCTATCAATCCACGTTGATTACGCGCAATGTGCGCGAATTTTCACGGGTACAAGGATTGCAATGGGTGAATTGGCACGGTGATGCGTTGATGGGATAGGCTGTAGATAGCTTAATATAGGGCATCTATAGGTAGTTTCAGGGTCAGGTATTGTTTCTGAAAAGTAGAAATCTAATCACGAAAGACCTGACTCCTGCGCGAGCGCGAGCAAGTCCGCATGGTGGATTTTGTTGCCTGTGGTGCGGTAAACTAGAATACGCAAGTAAGGTGGTGCAGTAAAATTTCAGTTGACCGCTTGCGTCATTGTCAAGGATACAAGCAGCAAAATTCGTTATTTGTAGTTTGATAAAGCACCCGCGACGCGAAAGTAAGCGTCCATATTTACGCATTGCTTTAAATTTAAATGGAACAGCCATGAAAACTAATCTGCAAGACCGTATTACCGTCGACCCCGGTCAATGTAGTGGACGGCCATGTATTCGTGGTCTACGGATTCGCGTTACAGATATATTGAGCTTGCTAAGTGCCGGTGCAACGCATCAAGAAATATTGCAAGACTACCCAACGTTGCAAGCCGAAGATATTTTTGCAGCGCTTGAATACGCCGCGCTACAGACTGACCACGCTGTATTAATTGCAGCGTGAAATTACTAGTTGATAATCAGTTACCCGTCGCGCTCGCAAGATATCTAGAAGCCAATAATTTTGCGTGTGAGCATGTGCAAGATGTTGGGCTAGACGCAGCTGACGACCAGACAATATGGCAATACGCAATTGCAAATCAATTGGTTATTGTGACGAAGGATGAGGATTTTCAGTTGCTCGCAACGCGACAAGCGTCTTCGAGACCGGTCAGTAAGTTAATCATTCGAAAAGTATAGGTTCAATGGAAATTCAAATTAGCCATGCCACAATCACCTGAACTAGCTGGTGGCGATGGTTTCACCTACGAAGGCAACGTTGCCGCGTACTATCTTGCGGCACTCCTCGCAGAATCATTCGCACCAGGTATCAATGATAGAACCGTATTTTGTGTCTCGGTACAGCAGCGCGATTTCGGTGAACCGCTCGATGACGTCATTATAGATTTTAAAGACGCTGCA
Source organism: Betaproteobacteria bacterium (assembly GCA_031376425.1). Lineage (GTDB taxonomy): Bacteria > Pseudomonadota > Gammaproteobacteria > Burkholderiales > Usitatibacteraceae > JANMDR01. The sequence goes on along the minus strand of JANMDR010000289.1, from coordinate 1,024 downwards.
GAGAACTTAGCTCGCCTTAGCCTTCAGGTAAAGAGTTCGCTTGTTGTTAGCGCTGCTAAAACAAATACAGACTTTCGTAAAATTATCAATGACAGTTGGTCTACGCTAAAAAAGCCGGGCTTTCGCATTAACACCGACCGATATGGTGCAGCGGTTGGCACGATCAGCGCTGCTAAAGAAAGAGCGCTCAAAACCCTTTGCGATTGGGCTCGTGAAAGTTTAAATGTTGCGCACTTCAACGCCCGCTTTTCAATTGGTGGAAATGCCAGCGCTGACATTAAAACTATTAAAGACGACATAGTTAGTCTTTTGCAAGAGACGCGTACGAAGCCGTTTTCTAACGAAGAAGTGCAGCAGTTTCTTTCGCATTTCGTGCTGGTTCAGTTTAACTTTCTTCGCGAAGGCGATACTGATCCAGCGGGCGCCATCAATAAAATTAAAGATTGCCTTGCACCAGAAGACGTATTGAAGGCACCGCTCGTTTGGTCAAAAATTGTTCAGCTAGCGCGAGCCTCGGCCGGTAAAGCTGGCCAGTTTGATCGCACACGGCTTGTGCACGTAATCGCACCTGCTGCTCGTCTTCGAGGCGCGGCTTCCCTTCGTGGCGACCTTGATAAGTTGATTGATCTTGCAAATAGTAACGCGAACCTCATTCCAGAAGATATTGGTGGAACCAAGCTTGACCGAACATCGCTCCTTATGAAGCTGGACGACAAACTCAATAAAGCTCGTGTCGTGCAAGTGCGTGGCCTGCCGGGAAGTGGCAAGTCAGTCGTGGTGAGGCAGGTTGTGCAACGTGCGTTGGCGTGGGGGCCGGTGCTCTTCCTTAAAGCCGAACAACTCGAAGGCACGAATTGGATTAGCTATGCGAACTCGCAGGGTCTTTGGACTTACCCCGTTTCCACGGACACATAGCTACTTCTTGGGTTTAGTTTCGCATGAACGGTATGCACTGGTTGATTCTTGACGATTCAGGGTTATCCACGGCGCTCGCCTGTGGACAAGACGACTGGCTCCTCAATAA
>JANMDR010000249.1:0-1765 GCA_031376425.1 Betaproteobacteria bacterium | reverse complement strand
AGACGATTTATTACCTTCAATACCTCGCATCACCGGTTTATTTGGGTTAAATAGCACCATGAAAACAACTCTTAAAGGCTTGGCCGCAGCCATGGCAGCTAAAACCACAAACGATTCTACCTTAACCGTATTCATCATTATTGGCCGCGCTTGGGCTGTTAAAGGCGGCGAACCCGAAGAAGTGCACGTTCTTCTCACCGCCCCCGACGAGGATTCGGCCGTGCGCAACGCGCTGAACGGTTTGGCCGAAGAAGGCTACGAGGAATGCGAGCTCGACCAGATCGGCCTCCTTGAAGACGCCCCCGAAGAAGAACCGCATATTTCGGCCTATCAGGGCGCGCTTGAGGGCGAAATTGCGATTGTGCGGTTTGGTGATGAGTGAGAGCTAGCCCTGCTCTCAGGTTTTTTGCGGATTCCATTCCACCCACTGTCCGTGAAAGCCCGCGCGGCCAAGGGCAACCTCGATATCGCCGGGCCAAATGCGGATTGTTATAGCCGCACCGTTCTTTACTTCGTCTGTTTCCATTGAAAGCCAAGCAAGTGGAGCCGCATTAGTCGCCAGCGATCCCGCTGCCTCAATCAGATTCTTTCCGATCATTTGGCGGTCTGTTGGAAAATACTGCCATGCAATAGTGTGGTACATCAAATGAAGCGAATTTGGGTATGGCTTTGCCAGCCGTTTTCCTAACCAGTCAATTGCATCATCTTTATCGACCGGCGCAGATGGCAGTGCCATTGCAGCGCGGGTTCTTATGATACGATCAAGTTGATCAGGCCAAATATAAGAAATCAAACGCAATTCGTCGGCTGGCAATTTTGGATTAAGCGGGTTTAAGTCAACACCGCGCCGTTCGATGATGCGTGGCGCGGATTGGGGTGGTAATTTCCCTCGCCATTCAGGCGCAAGATTTACTGGTGCATTGACGGGGCCCCATCGTTTATCACCAATCTGCATGGAAAACTTGTCGAAGTGCAAATTCAAGCCTGCACTTGCCCCAAGCTCGGAAACACTTATGGGCATATCAAAACGGTCGTCCAGCCAATGAGCTGCAGCGATGAGCACCCCGCTTCTGCGCACTTCATTTGTTTGCGGCGCGTTCTCCAGCCAAATACACAAAAAGCTGTCATGGCGCCTGATTGCCGCTAAAACAGCATCGATTAGAATATGGTCATTAACGTCATTCGGCGGATACGCGGCAGTCAACAATGCATCTTTGCCGAGCAAAACAATCGCGTGCAAACCACCTGCCAAACGAAGAGGCAAAGACGCACCCGATGAACCAATGTCACCTTCCCAATCGGCAAAGCACTTTGCCAAATTGCTGTCTTCGGGCCAATTGTCGGCCAGAAGGGTCATTAACCGCTGCATGAACGGTGAGCCCAAGGCGAAACAAGCATCTGCCTGTTTTAGAAACGCTGCTTGAATTGAAGTTATGGACACGGGTCGATACTTTCTATTCGGTCACGTTTCTACCGTTACCAATCTGGTTGTAGGCCGAAACAATGACAAGGCGACATGCAGCCAAAAGCTGAGATTGCGCCTGCCGCATTTAAAACTTGATGACGCCTGAAGCTGGGTTCAGGTCTTCCTTCTCCCTGTTCTTCACGGGGAGAAGTTGGCCCTATAGGGCGGATGAGGGGCACTGCGATGAGACCTTAAACGAGTCCCTCCCCAACCCCACCCACAAGGGGAGGGGCACAGAGCAGCGCTTTCCGTTTTAGTTTTGCCATCACCGCACTACAAAGAGTGCCTTGGAAAACGCAC
>JANMDR010000175.1:0-26235 GCA_031376425.1 Betaproteobacteria bacterium | reverse complement strand
GACGGTCGCGCCTCGTGCGCGGACGGACTAAAACGCACTTTTGATTGCGAGTACAGGAGAATGATGTATGACGGTCGCGCCTCGTGCGCGGACGGACAAAAACCTCCACCTTTGCAGCCAGGGAGACATTGCTGTTCTGACGGTCGCGCCTCGTGCGCGGACGGACTAAAACCTAAGAAAGCCTCAACTGAAGCAAAAACTTTCCTGACGGTCGCGCCTCGTGCGCGGACGGACTAAAACACGAAGCGTTTGCTCACGTGAAAGTTTGTAACCTGACGGTCGCGCCTCGTGCGCGGACGGACTAAAACCAACCATTCATCTCCCAACCAGTACAACCTGGCTGACGGTCGCGCCTCGTGCGCGGACGGACTAAAACGAAATACATCACCAACTGGAGCCCGTACACAAACTGACGGTCGCGCCTCGTGCGCGGGCGGACTAAAACGGCAGCTTCATTTGGCTCGGCAAATTTTGCTTCTCTGACGGTCGCGCCTAGCGCTTAAACTTTAATTTTTCCATACGGTAACCCGTAACCGAGCACGTGCCAACGACCGCAACCACCCCGTCCCTTCGGGCCACCCCTCCACGGAGGGGAATTATCCGGAGTGCTGGCTAGCGTCTGTAATAGCTGCACTGGGCGCTAAAAGGACACGGGCCAAAGATTTTTCGCCCCTACTTCGGTGGCGGTTGCACATTAAATAAAATGCGCAAAAAGATGGCACCTGTTGACGCGGTTTAGCTTAAAATTGTAGTTAAACCACGTAGCTTATCGATAAGGTGTTCTGGTATGGACAAAATAAAAAAATTCGCCACTCGCACACCGGTGTATCGGTCGCCCGCAACTACCCCTGAAGTTGCACATTACACAGAGGTTTTGACGTTACCGTTTAGGGTGGCGAAAAAAGCTTACGCACTGGAATCATTTTCACTTAACGAGGTAAGTGCTTTGCTTTCTAAAGCGACGGATGCGCATTGGAAATCCATAGTAGCGGGTGATATCGTACCCATTGATTTAGCAGGTAAGCCGATTGCGGCACGTTGGCATAAGTTTCAGCACTATCAGGCGCTGGCATATTTTCACCAAACCGTGCGGAGTTTTTTGTTTGGGTCAACAACTGCGGCGTCTACTACTAATACAGAATTGACATCAACCAATGATTATTTGCAGTGGTATCGCAATGATAAAGTAAAGTCGCTGGTGGTTGACGTTGAATACGGCGACGCATGTTATGAAATTATATTTACGATAGTACGCTGTGATTTAGTACTGATGCAGCCAGATGTGGGAATGCTTCAACTTGAACTTCAAGCAATCATCGACGATAACAATCCGCTTCCATTAGGATTGTTGCAGCAGACGCGGGATATGCTGCGCAGACTATACGCCCCCTATTTTAACTTTTATACAGTGTGGAAAGGTGGGCATTTTCCAACGAGGGTGATACTTAAAGACGCTGAGGGGAAAGCATTATTTACTAGCTGTTTTGATGAAAACAAGCCGGACGAATATGTACACAATACTATGGGTGGTGATTTGGTACCCAGAAATATAGAGCAAATGCCAATAGCGCCACACTGGCGCTATCTGCTAACACCATTTAATGTGACTAGTTGTGATTCAATAACAAAACCTGAGCAAGACAGTTATATGATTGTGCCGCCAGGAGATGATAGATTGCCGTCTATGGCATTTATTGCGGTGGATGATCCACGGAAAATTTCAGAAGGTGATTGGGTACGCCTTGGTTTTGCCGATGCACCCGGTACGGATGTATTGCCATATAGCCGAGCTTCATTAACGGGGTTTGAAACGCGATATTGTTATGACCGCTTTTGGCATTCACCTGCAGATTCTACTGAAGCCCCGTCGCGCATTATGAATTGCGGTTACGCTTTTACGCAGATTGGTAGTAGTAAAGACTCCTATTTTTTTATGAACGCGGAAAACGGCGCGTTTGTGGCGTTTCGCCAGCTTTATGTGCGCATGGGTTTAATTGCTCATTTTCAAAAAACCGCGCTTCTGGGCGCTACCGCGCGGCTTTCAGCGCTTTCTGAACGCATAACGCCTACGGATAAGCTAAAACCACATCTAAAACCATATGACGACCGTTACACTGAAATTAAAGAGTTTTATAAGCACTTTATTGAGTTTACTCATGTATTTTGGTTTGATGAAGTTTCCCCACAGGAGCAAGGGCAAGTTTTATTTGATATGTGGCAACGCGAACTACGCACTAAAGAGCTTTATACCGAAGTGCGCCAAGAGCTAAAGGATTTAATGGATTACGTAAACGCCGAGCAAGCACACCGCCAAACGGCTACCACGGAGCAATTTACGCGGACGGCGACGGTGTTAGGTGGTGTGGGTGTAGTAGCAGGATTGTTGGGGATGAACTTCCTACCGTTTGAAAATGGGGCCTATAAGGCACTTGGTGAATACAGCTGGGAAGCTGCTGGGTTGGTTTTATTCGCAATACTTTTTGTATTGCTTTTGGCATGGTTGAATGAACGTGATAGCACGGCGAGCAAGTGGATAAAAAATGCCTCAAAAAATCGTGCGCTCCAAAAAGCCAAAAATGAGAGTATAAAATCGCCATGAGTGCCCACTACTTCGTATTTGACGTTGAATCCATCGGCTTGCACGGTGAGGGTTTTGCGGTGGGGTATGTGGTGGTGGATAGCGTGGGGCGGGAGCTTGAAACAGGGCTATTTTCTTGCCCACCAGCCACCGCAGTGGGCACGGATACTGATCGCGCGTGGGTGGCGCAAAACGTGCCGCCATTAGCCCTTACGCATTCCACCCCAGCGCAGGTGCGTGCGGCATTTTGGCAGGCTTGGTTGCGGTGGCGCGAGACCACACTAAGCAACGGGGCGATTTATATGGTTGCCGATTGTGCTTGGCCCGTGGAAGCGCGTTTCTTAAATGCTTGCGTGGATGATGCCGGTGCTGCCGCCCATTGGTTAGGGCCTTATCCTTTGCTTGATGTGAGCACGCTTGCCAGTGTGTTGACAATCACTTCTGGCAGCGCACCAGAGTTGCTGCGCACTGCCGATATGCACCCCCCCCATCATCCCCTAGCGGATGCCCGCCACAGCGCTAGAGCTTGGGTTGCGCTAATGGCGCGTGTGGGTGAATAGTACATCGTCATTCCAGCGAAGGCTGGAAGGGCCATCCAGTCCATCGTATGCCTAATTTAGGTTTTAAAATGCTAAATAGTATGACGTAGGACTAGATTCCTGCCTTCGCTGGAATGACGATATCTCATATTTTGTAAGATGCAGGTAATGGCACTTTTGATATAGAAATAGAATCACACCATTGTTATGCGCTGTCGATCACAAGATTGACGCATCTGTGCCGACACGACAAGGGCGAATGATTATTCGCCCCTACAAGTCGGACGGTGAATGTCACGATTGCGTGCGCACGGTATGCGTCAGTCGGTTGTAGGGGGCAGGTACGGTATGCCACGGTTGTAAGGGCACGGCATGCCGTGCCCCTACGGCAATTTCACTCCGTTGCGGGCGTACAGGATCACCGCCGTTGTAGGGGCGCATTGCATGCGCCCAAACGATAAAGATATGAAGGTCGTGCATGTGCGCAAAACGGTTGTGATGCGCTGTCGATCACAAGATACATGCACCTGTGCCAACGCGACGAGGGCGAATGATTATTCGCCCCTACAAGTCGGTCGGCGAATATCACTATTGCGTGCGCACGGTATGCGACGGTCGGTTATAGGGGGGTATTACCGGGGCAGGTAGGTAGGTTATGCCACGGTTGTGGGGGCACGGTATGTCGTGCCCGTACAACTCACCTACGACTATTACGCCGCTGCCCGTAGCGCTTGCGCGATGCAAAACGCTTCTAGCGCTTTTTTGGTGTGGGCGCGGGCTTGGCGGAAGTTCTCGTCTTCTTGTTTAGCTAGTGTTTCGTAGTGTTTAATTCTGTCCGTGCGCATTTCGGCTGTTACTGTTTCATCCAGCGCCCATGCTTGGGCGGCACCACGACACGCCGCTGCAAGCTGGCTGGAGGGGCGAATGGTTTCGGCGGACATATAGGCGGCATCAAATTGCGTTAGGGCTTCGCTAAATTCACCATTTGCCAGGGCAATTTGCGCAAGGTCCATTTGCGCCCTAACAATGCTGCCAGTATTACGAACCTTCACACCCAGCGCTAGGGATCGCGTATAGGCATGGATAGCTTCATCTATGCGGCCTTGGTGTAGCCGCAAATCACCCACACTTGAATGTAGCCGTGATTGCGCTTCAATATCGCCACTGGCTTCGTTATCAGCCAGTACCCGCAATATACGGGTTTCTGCCGCTGCCCAGTCGGCTTCACGGGCTTCACCTTGGCGTGTTTTTGCCCGCTTTAAAAACATTTGCGCCCAATTACCTTCTACTAAGCGCAGTGGCGTCATTACGCCCGCTTTCGCGATGTGTTGTGCCGCCCATTCAAAATCATGATTGGCTTCATCAAAGCGCTGTAATGTGCCTAGTACCATGCCGCGAATGCTGCGGCCCCGCACTTCTAGGGCAATATCACCATGTACTTGGGCAATATCGATGCAGCGATCAAGCATTTTATGGGATGCATCAATGGTATCAAGTACAAAATTGGCAGCGCCTGCTAGGGTGGTGAGGGCATAGGCTTGCTGTAGCTCATCGCCCTCGCCTTGCGCTAGCGCAAAAACATCCATTGCCGTTGAGATAGCTTCAATATAACTACCGTGCGAGGCTTGGCACAGCGCTAAGCAATTTAGGCCGATGATTTTATCGGCTATATTGTTGCCGCGTGCCACGCGTGAATAAGCCAAACGCGCCTGCCGCAAGCCGCCGAGCGCATCGCCCCCACGTGTCGCCACGATTGCGCTTTCCACCGCTTGGGCGAAGGTCAAACCGTTATCAATTAAGGCGTCGCGTACGGCCATATTGGGTTCTTTATGTTTGCTTGCTTAATTTAAGTTTACTCTTAACACTGGCACTAACAACAGCGTTATGCTGGGCTTTTCCAAAATTCACATATACAACACCTGCCGCGCCCATTTGCCTTGCACACATTACTTGCCACACAGGCAGTGCGTCATGGCTACAAATGGCACATCACCCGGTTCACGATTGGTAAGATTGGCTAAAAATTGCAAATCTTTCTGCATTTCTAGCTTGGTTTGCATCGGTAACGGGGCAGGCAATAAACTGAGCTGAAACTTCAATGCGGCCTGCTGTAATTGTGCACCGCCTAGCTGTGCTAGCAGTTTTTCGAGCGGCGATTGCGGCTTTTCAACATAAATAATGGGTGCATCTGCATCTAGTTTAGCTTTAAGGGCGGCAGATTTAATGGCATCTTTAAACGAGCCAGTGCGGTCAATTAAATTACGTTCTTTGGCCTGCGTGCCCGTCCACACGCGGCCTTGGGCTACTTCATCAATTTTTTCTATAGAAGTTTTGCGGGCTTTGGCCGCGCGTTCCATAAATTCAGAATAAATATTACCAACTGTTGCCTGCACTACCGAGGCAAAACGCGGGTCTAGGCCGGTGCGTGGGTCATACGCTTTGCCTAGCCACGTGGTGGTGTAGCCGGATGTGGCTACTGATAGTTTCTCCATCGCCTTCGCGCCCGTGGGCAAAATGCTGAATACACCGATTGATCCGGTGATGGTTGAGGCATCTGCAATTACTTCGTCGGACGACATCGCAATCCAATACCCGCCCGATGCCGCTACATCACCCATAGAAATAACCACGGGCTTACCGGCTTTTTGGGTAAGCTCAATTTCACGCCGAATAAGCTCGGATGCAAACGCACTACCGCCGGGTGAATTTACCCGCAACACCAGCGCTCTAATGTTTTTATCATCGCGTGCTTTACGAATGAGCTCTGACGTAGAACGGCCACCAATGCTGCCTTGCGGCACTTCGCCATCAACAATATCACCTTCAGCCACCACTATACCCACGCTATCGCCCCAGCCGGTTTTGTTGCTCAATGTACGCAGATAGCTATTAAACGATACCTGCCTAAACGAACCTTTTTCGCTATCTTTAGCGCCACGGGCAATCATGATTTCGCGGAACTCATCGCGGGTTTTTAAGCCATCTACCAGCTTTGCGGCCAGCGCCATTTTTGCGGCGCTGCCGTTGGTGGCGGCTAGGCGTTCTGGCAGGGCTTCAATACCGGCTACTATGCTGCCTTCTGGCAATTTGCGGGCTTTTTCAACGGTGGTGGTATAGGTTTTCCAAAGTTCATCGTATAAAAACGCATCGGATTTTATTGTGGCTTCTGAAGGCCCTGTAGCAAAATAAGGCTCACCAAAATTCTTAAATTTACCCACACGAATCACGTTTGCTTCTACGCCTAAACGATCAAGCGCATCTTTGTAATAGTTGCGCAGGCGGCCATAGCCTTCAATATAAACCATGCCCATTGGGTGCAAATACACTTCGTCAGCCTGCGATGCCACAAAATATTGGCGCTGCGTGTAGTTACCCGAAAACGCCACCACTTTTTTACCCGACGCTTTAAACCGTGCCAACGCCCCATTCACTTCATTAAGCGATGCCAAACCCGCACCGGTAAAGTCTTCTAGTGCTAGCACCACGCTATTGATATTTGAATCTTTAGCGGCGGCATCAAGCACGGCTATTACATCACGCAGCTGCGTATCACCGGCATCATCACCATTTAATTGCGCGATTAACCGTGTGCGTGCATTGCCGCTGTGCTGCTCCACAATACCGCCATTCCAATTAAGCACCAAGGCGGTTTTATCTTGTACTGTTTCAGTTTTTTCACCAAAAAATAAGCCCAGCACACCTAGTACCAGCACTAGCACCATACCTGCAAGCGCCAAATACAAAAGCAGTTTTAACCAAAATTTAATGCCGCTGGATGGCTTTGTTTTAACCACGCCGCCGCCTTCTATTGCTGTTGTCATGTTCAAATTATCCACAAATTAAGTTCAAAAATATTTTTCTACAGAGCTAAAGATGTCTACTACATGACACCGCCAACTATTCATTCAGTACATTCTACTGGCCTTCTTTATTGCGCATCCAGTCTGCCGTATTAGCGAAGGAATTTTCTAAACGCTGCCGCAAACTATCTTCTACACCACAATCAACCATCGCGCGATGCATACAGGCTAGCCATTGATCGCGTTCGCTAATGCCGATGGCAAAGGGCATATGCCGCATTTTAAGGCGCGGATGGCCGAAAGCTTCTACATAAATATCGGGGCCACCGAGCCAACCGGTTAAAAACATATAAAACTTCATGCGTGAATTTTCCAACGATTCAGGGTGCAGCTTGCGAATACCGTAATAGTCAGGGTCTTCATCCATTAAATCGTAGAACCTTGTAACTAGAGCCTCAACAGCTGGTTTGCCACCAATTTGCGTGAAAGGGGTGGTTTTAGTATCTGAAACTTCTTCAATATTCATTGCTATATAAGGAGATTGTAGGAGGATTGGTGTTGCAGTAATTTTTGGCTGCTTATTTGCCTGCTTATTTGCCTGATAAAATAGCGCTATGGAAAACAATAAGCATACACGTGAAGCCAGCCCGAAAATGCTGGCGCTAAAAATTGATGTGGATACCTTCAAAGGCACCAAAATAGGCGTACCTAATTTATTGGGCCTGTTAAAGAAACATCAAGCTGACGCAACCTTTTTATTTAGCTTAGGGCCAGACCACACTGGCCGCGCGATTAAGCGCGTGTTTCGCAAGGGCTTTTTAAGCAAAGTTTCGCGCACGTCTGTAGTGGCTAATTATGGCTTTCCTACCCTGCTTTACGGCACGGTATTGCCGGGGCCAGACATTGGTAAACGCTGCGCCGCTATCATGCGACAAACGGCTGCCGAAGGGTTTGAAACGGGTATCCACACATGGGACCATGTGCTGTGGCAAGATAGTGTGATTGCCGCCGATGCCGCGTGGGCCAAAACCCAAATGGAACGTGCGCAAAGCCGCTATACCGATATTTTTAAAACACCTTCGCGTACCCACGGCGCGGCGGGCTGGCAAATGAGCCATCACGCCTTGCGGCTAACTCAAAGCATGGGCTTTGATTACTGCTCTGACGGGCGCGGGCAATTTCCGCACTTTCCGATGTGGAATGGCGAACTGATTGATTGCCCACAGTTGCCATCCACCATGCCAACCTTAGATGAAATTATTGGCCTAGACGGTGTAACTGAAACCAATGTGGCTGAAAAGCTGCTTGCCCTCACCCCAAAATTACCACTCTGCCCGTCCGGCCATGTGTTTACCTTACACGCAGAGCTAGAAGGCATGCGGCTTTTGAGCCAGTTTGAAGCCCTACTTATCGGCTGGCGCGAACAGGGTTATACCTTTGTAAGTACCGCCAATATGTTTGCAACCCTCAACCGCGCCACCCTGCCCTATGCCCATGTAAGCCACAGCGAAATCCCTGGCCGTAGCGGTTCATTGCTAGTGCAAGGCGCGCAATTTTTACATAGTACAACCAACCAATAACCAGCAAGAAAGCAAAAAATGACCCAACAAATCATGCCCCATTTTGAAATTGAAGCCACCGGCCCACAACGCTTTTCAACCGCTGCGTTTAAAGGCCAAAAGTATGTACTTTATTTTTACCCGCGTGATGATACCCCCGGCTGCACCGTAGAAGGCACGGACTTCCGCGACAAACACCAGCAGTTTTTAGACGCTGGATTTATGGTGTTTGGGATCTCGCGCGACACCGTAAAATCACACGAAAAATTTAAAACCAAAATGGGGTTTACCTTTGATTTATTGGCCGATCCCGATGAAACCGTATGCGCCATTTTTGGTGTGATGAAAAACAAAAACATGTACGGCAAACAAGTGCGCGGCATTGAACGCTCCACCTTCATCATGGGCGGCAATAATGAAGTGCTAAAAGAATGGCGCGGCGTAAAAGTGCCGGGGCATGTGGATGAAGTTTTGGCGGCTGTACAAAAACTGTAATACAAAAGCTGTAATTACAAAGCGTGTCATAATAAATTTAGACGATAGAAATTATATCGAAGTAGCTCAACAACCCTGCGAGGAAACCTTGGCCGCCAAACAAAAATCCCCAACAATTTCAACTAAACCCACCCACCCAAGTACGCAACCAAGCACACACACTAAGCTATTCGTGCTGGATACCAACGTACTCATGCATGACCCCACATCCCTCTTCCGTTTCGAAGAGCATGATGTCTATCTGCCCATGATTACCTTGGAAGAGCTAGACAACAATAAAAAAGGCATGACCGAAGTTGCCCGTAACGCACGGCAAGCCAGCCGTTTTTTAGATGAAATTGTATCCAGCAACGAATCTGATATTGAAACTGGCGTACCGCTTACCAGCTTTGGCACCAAGCAAGCCAGTGGTCGTTTGCTGCTGCAAACACGGCCATGCAGCATTGATTTTCCCCATGCATTGCCCGATAGCGGCAAAGCTGATAATCAAATTTTAGCAGTCGCTCTTGATCTGCAACACCATAACCCTAAACGCTCCGTGGTACTGGTGTCTAAAGACATCAATATGCGTATCAAAGCCCGGGCCATCGGCGTTTCGGCTGAAGATTACTTCAACGATAAAGTGCTGGAAGACACCGAGCTACTTTATTCCGGCATGCGTGAATTACCCCGTGATTTTTGGGATAAACACGGCGAACAAATTGAATCATGGACCGAACACGGCCGCACCTTCTACCGCGTAAAAGGCCCGCTAGTAAACTCCTTATGCGTAAATGAATTTGTATACCAAGACGAAAATAAGCCCTTCTATGCCACTGTAGCCGCGCACGACGGCACCACGGTGGTATTTCGCACGCTCAAAGACTACACACATCAAAAAAACGCCGTGTGGGGCATCGTGGCCCGCAATCGCGAGCAAAATTTTGCCCTCAATGTGTTGATGGACCCAGAAATTGATTTCGTCACCCTATTAGGCCAAGCCGGTACAGGCAAAACTTTAATGACCCTAGCCTGCGCACTGCAACAAACCTTAGATTTCAAACTGTATTCTGAAATTATCATCACCCGCGTCACCGTACCGGTGGGCGAAGACATCGGCTTTTTACCCGGCACCGAAGAAGAGAAAATGAACCCATGGATGGGGGCGCTAGAAGACAACCTAGAAGTGCTCAACTCCGGCGAGGATGACGGTGGCGATTGGGGTCGCGCCGCCACGCGCGATCTAATCCGCAGCCGCATCAAAGTAAAATCGCTAAACTTCATGCGCGGCCGCACCTTCCTAAACAAATTCCTAATCATCGACGAGGCGCAAAACCTAACGCCCAAACAGATGAAAACCCTAATCACGAGAGCCGGCCCCGGCACCAAAGTAGTATGCCTAGGCAACATAGCGCAAATTGATACCCCGTATTTAACCGAAGGCTCGTCCGGCTTAACCTACGTAGTTGATCGCTTTAAAGGCTGGGGACATTCCGGGCATGTGACCCTGCAGCGCGGCGAACGGTCAAGGTTGGCAGACCATGCGGCGGAGGTATTGTAGGGAATTTTTGCATGCCTTGAAGATAGCTTAACCCCCCTCAAGGGGGCTACCTTCAGGTCGTAAGGCGTCTTCAAGGCTTCAATGATAACGATAGGTAGCATCATGAACCGTGACGAGGTATTGAAAATTTTGAGCGACAGCAAATCTACACTAGAACAACAATTCGGTGTGACCCGACTTGCGCTCGTTGGATCAGCCGTACGTGACACTGCGACGAAAAATAGCGATATTGATATCCTAGTTGCCTTTAACGGACCCGCTACGTCAAAGCGGTACTTTGGCGTACAGTTTTATTTGGAAGACTTGTTCGGGTGCGCTGTAGACCTTGTGACAGAAAAGGCGCTACGCGCCGAGTTGCGGCCGTTCGTAGAGCGGGATGCCGTGCATGTCTGACCAGCTCGTCCTGCGATGGGCGGATGTAATCTTTGGAGTTGGCGGTCGCTGAAAATAGGCCTTCTTCTAGGTATATTTAGAACGTGATCTCAATCCGTTTATCTTCGCTGGAAGGAAATTGCAGTACCGCTACACTGCTGCCTGACTTCAGGCCTTTTTGGTAAGTCGGATAGAAGACGATCAGCGACAGCGCATTAAATCAATAGTGCAACAAACCACTTGCGCGTATGTCGATATTGACATAAACTACTTTTGATGGGCAAACTTAGCAAACCTCTAGTCTGGCTAAAGGGTGAAATTAAAACGCCACCACTCACTGCAGCCGCCAGAATTGAGGCAGGCATATTGTTACGCAGTCTTCAAGAAGGCATCAGTTTATCCATGCCGCATTCAAGACCCATGCCCAGTATTGGTAGCAGTTGCCATGAATTACGTGTACCAGACGAAAACCGTACTTGGCGCATAGTCTATTACGTCGACGCCGTCGCCATTGTAATTCTTGAAGTGTTTGCCAAAACCACTAACCAGACACCAATAACCGTCATCGACGCCTGTAAAATCAGATTAAAGCATTACAAATCCATTTAGTTAATCGATAAGCGCTATGAAAACTAACAAATTAATGCGACTTGAAGCAGCCGGTTGGACAATTGGCAGCACCGAAGATTTTCTTCAATTGAACAACGATGAGGCACAGATGGTTGCCTTAAAATTCTCGCTTGTTTGCGCGGTAAAAAAATCACGTATCAAGCACAAGCTCTCGCAAATTGATTTAGCACAGCGGATGAAGTCAAGCCAATCGCGCATCGCTAAAATTGAAGCAGGCGATGCGTCGGTTTCGCTCGATTTAATTGTGCGGGCACTCATTGCCAGCGGCGCATCTACTCGTGATATTCAATCTGCGTTTAAAACGAACGAACGCGCGTGTGATGTAGCATTGAAATGATCTGATGCGCTCCATTACCAGATCATTAGCATAGTTAAAACACAACATATTTCGCAGCACAAATGACAGCCTGTTTTTAAGCCCTAACCGCCCACCTTAACCGTGCTGGCATCGACCTAGAATTACTCCGCTGTTCTTCCTGCGATGGGCGGATGCAGTCTTTGGAGATGGCTGAAAAAAGACCTTCTTCTAGGTATTTTTGAAACGCGGCCTCGATCCGTTTATCTTCACCGGAATGAAATGACAGTACTGCTACGCGGCCGCCTGTTTTCATGCATCGTGGTAGGTCAGTTAGAAAACGATCAATTACCCCGAACTCATTATTTACTTGAATGCGTAGCGCCATGAAGGTACGGGCGAGTGTTTTTTTATGGTCATTTTTGTCTGGGAAATCGGCTAATGACGCACGCACATTTTCAGCTAATTGCAATGTGGTTTTGATAATCGTTTTACTGCGCTTTATACCGTAGGCGATGCGGGCGGCGTGGGGTTCGTCGGCTACGTCGCTGAGCAGTTCGGTGAGTTCGTAGGCACTCAATTTTTGCAGCATATACGATGCGGGTGCGCCTTTGCTTGGGTTTAGGCGCAGGTCAAGTGGGCCATCATTTTTGTATGAAAATCCGCGCTCAGGGTTATCAAGCTGCATGGATGAAACGCCGAAGTCGGCCAGAATACAATCGAAGCCGTTTGGTACATCGGGTAACAAGGTAGCAATATCAGCAAAGTTCATTTCCCGCACGGTAAGCACATCGGCTCCATATCCCAATGCACGTAAACGGGCTTCGGTGCGCGGGCGTTCGAATGCATCAACATCGGTGCCAAATAAATGGCCGCCGGGTAGCAGCTTCGGCAGTAGCGCTTGGGTGTGGCCGCCAAAACCAAGGGTAACATCAAGAGCTACTTCGCCGGGCGCAGGTTTTAGAATAGTCAGAATTTCATCCACACAAATTGGCCGATGGGTGCTTGCCGGTGTTTGCCCCCGCGCGATGACCTTTTCCATATCGGTGGCAAATTCTTCAGAGTTGAGTTCTTTGTATTTATCGGCAAACTGACGCGGATGTGAGCCTGCGTAGCGCTTGCGGCGCACATGGGGTTTGGGGGGTAAATCAGATTCGGATGACATGGTTGGAGCCTGTAAAATTTATGTGAACGGTAGGTGTTTTGTAGGGTGGGCAACGCCTCATTATCAAGATGCGCGGCCCACCGTTTCGCAGGGCGGCGATTGTGGCACGCGTGGGCAGCTCATTTGGCAAACGCGGCGTTGCCCACCCTACAAAAAATCGTGGTTTACCTTAATTACCTTGTCTGCAGATACCTTATTTTAGGGCATCTTCAATTAAATCATTTACCCTTCTTCGTTGCCCCCTTACCCACATATTTTTCTATCCACGCTAAGTACTCCGTGTACCAAAGCCGCGAATTTTGCGGCTTTAAAATCCAGTGATTTTCATCTGGAAAAAATACCAATCTTGATTCTACGTTTAGCGATTTTAAGGTGCTGTAGTAGGCTAAGCCTTGGGCATCGGGTACGCGATAATCCAGCGCACCGTGGATCACGAGCGTTGGTGTTTTCATGTGTTTGGCTTCCGTTATCGGGTTCTGCGCCGCGAACTTTTGCGGGTTGTTCCAATAACTGGTGGTGAGAGAATGGTTAAACCAATAGCCAGCATCACCGGCGTACATAGCACGCCAATCAAAACAGCCTGCGTGGCATACATAGGCTTTGTAGCGATCACCACTTTTTTTAGCGCCATTACGCCCGTTCATCCACGCCACCATTTTGCCGCCGTAGCTACCGCCGCTTGCTGCTAGGCGTTTACCATCAATATATCCCTGCGTTAACATGAAGTCGGTAGCGGCTTCAATATCAGCATGTTCTTTGGTGCCAAAGGTGCCGGTATTGGATTCTAAAAATTTATTGCCCCAACCCAATGAGCCGTGATAATTCACGCACACCACCACATAACCATTAGCTGCAAACACATGATTATTCCAGCGCTGGTGAAAATTATCACCCCAATTTGAATGCGGCCCGCCATGAATATTGTGCACTAGCGGCCACTTTTTCTTCGCATCAAAATCGGGCGGGTACACCACCCACATTTGTACTATCTCATTTTTCCAGCCTTTGATGGTGAATTCTTTTACTTCACCCAGCTTGCGCTGCGCCATCAGCTTGCCATTGAAGTCTTCAATTTGCGTACATACCGAGCCATCGGCTGCTGCCGCAAACACTTCAGGTGGAGTAGACATATTGTTGCGCACAAACGCCAGCGAATCTGCTTTCACGTCGAAGTCAGTCACGGTGCCACCTTGCGCTACGCATTGCGGTTTCTTTTCGTTCAAGGCTAAACGCCATACGCTGAGGCGGCTCGCATCATCGGCAGTAAAGTAAATGCTTTTTGCATCTGCTGCCCATTTTAGGGGCGCGTTTATATTTCTATCCCAGCCACTTACAATGCTGAAGGCGCCTGTATTAAGGGCAATAACAGCTACCTTCATATCATCATCTTGCGAGCGTTGCATGTTTTGCGCCAGCAGCGCAATGCTTGTGCCGTCCGGTGAATACGCAGGTGCGTAGTGCGAATGTGCGGATTTAGCGGTTAAATTGCGTACCTTGCCGGTTTTAATTTCAAGTTCAGCAATGTGATGCGCTTGATCACCGCGCGGGTCTTTGTTTGGGTTAAAACAAAATGCAACACGCTTACCGTCAGGTGACACATCATAGTCATTTTGGCTTGTGTCGTTTGTGGGCAGTGCGTAGTTTAATCCTGCCATTAGGTCGCGACATTTGCCAGTTTTCAAGTCAATCACATGCAGATGCGGCAAGCGACCATCAGATAACCAATGATCCCAATGGCGAAAGCAGGTGTGGTCAACCACGTGTGCTTTTACTTTATTATCCTCACGCGCTTGCAAGCGCTTGGCTTGGTCTTTTTCACTTTTTAATTCAGGCCAAACCCATGAAATAAATGCGAGCTGCTTGGCATTTGCAAACCATTTAATGCCTGACACACCTGTTGCAATATTACTCGCGCGCTTAGCCTCGCCACCGTCTGGGGCAATCACATAAAGCTGTGGCACTTTGTCATCACCACGTTTGGCTACAAAGGCAATCAATGTACCGTCTGGTGACCATTGCGGTTGACCATCTTTTTCACCGCACTGCGTTAATTCGCGCCCGGCTCCGCCAAAGGTGGATAGCAGCCATAGGTGCGATGCACCCGTATTCGCGTCCATATCGTATTGCGCCACACTCACGCAAACCTGTGCACCGTCGGGCGATAGTGTGGGGGCTGCGGGGCGTTTCACTTTCCATAAATCTTCTACTGAAATACGTGCTTTTGCGTTCATTTTTTAGTTGCTCAAAAAGGTAAGGGTTTGATTTTACGCGCAACTGTTTGATTGCTGCACAATGCAATTTATTGGCGCATAATTCAGCAACTTAATTTTCCGAGGATTCCAATATGGCAACGCTAAACGTAAACGGTAAAACACTTAACTACGAAGCCGATACTGGCACCCCCCTGCTTTGGGTTTTACGGGAACAATTAGGATTAACCGGCACCAAGTATGGCTGCGGTATTGCGGCATGTGGTGCCTGCACGGTACATATAGATGGCGTGCCAACGCGCTCATGCGTGCGTCCTGCCGCATCGGTGAAGGCATCAGAAAAAGTGGTGACCATTGAGGGGCTTTCTACAGACGACTCCCATCCCATTCAAAAAGCATGGGTGGCATTAGATGTACCGCAATGCGGCTTTTGCCAATCAGGCATGATTATGGCGGCTACCGCCCTGATAAAAGTCAAACCAGTTCCAACCGATGCTGACATTGATGAAGCTATGACCAATATTTGCCGCTGCGGTACTTATAATCGGGTACGAACCGCAATACACGCCGCCGCCAGAGAAATGGCTAGCGGTAAAAAAACCACTAAAGCAGCTGCTAATGCGCTCAACATCACGCACATTGTCGCCTCTACTGAAGGAGCAAAAGTATGAACACCTTAAACAATCCTTCACGTCGTAAATTTGTACAAGGTAGCGTGGCGAGTGCGGCCGCAGGTGTCACGGCTGCGAGCTTAGTGTTTGGCTTTCACATCCCATTCGCCAATGAGGCTGCGGCACAAACTACTGCCACACCAGAAATCAATGCTTGGGTGATGGTGCACGCCAATGAATCTGTGGTGATTCGTATTGCGCGCTCAGAAATGGGGCAAGGTACGCTTACTGGCCTTGCGCAATTAGTGGCCGAAGAACTGGAATGCGATTGGGCTAATGTCACCACCGAATACCCAACACCCGGCCAAAGCCTTGAACGCAAACGGCCTTGGGGCAGCTTTGGCACTGGCGGCAGCCAAGGTATTCGCGGCTCGCAAGACTATGTACGTAAAGGTGGTGCAACAGCTCGCATGATGTTGCTGCAAGCCGCCGCCGAGGCGTGGAAAGTACCCGTGGCCGAGTGCAGTGTAGCCAAAGGTGTCATTACCCATGCCACCAGCAAACGCACCACCACCTACGGCAAAATGGCGGCAGCGGCAGCCAAATTAACTCCCCCTAAAGATGTGGTGCTTAAAGACGCCAAAGACTGGCAAATTGCCGGTAAACGCTTGGCGCGACTAGATACTATTAACAAAACCAACGGTAAACAAATTTACGGCATGGACTTAGTGTTACCCGGTATGCTCAATGCCGCCGTGATGGATTGCCCCGTGTTTGGCGGCAAGCTAAAAAGCGTGGATGATGCGGCTGTACTAAAACGTGCCGGTGTAAAGCGCGTTTTAAAAGTGGGCGATAGCGCCGTGGCGGTGATCGCCACCACATGGTGGCAGGCCAAAACTGCGCTGGATGCGTTAAAAATCGAGTGGGATGAAGGTCCAAATGCCAAACTTTCATCAGCCACTTTTGCGCAGGTACTAAAAGATGGTTTGAGTGCTAAGGACGCGGTTCTGGGCGCGGCGATAGGAGATGCACCCGCAGCGATTGCCAAGGCTGCCAAAACCGTTGAAGCCACCTATTCCTACCCGCACCAAAATCATGCCTGTATGGAAACCATGAATGCAACTGTACGCTGGACACCAGAGCGCTGCGAGGTATGGGTGCCTACGCAAAATGGCGAAGCCGCACATGCGGCAGCGGCAGAAGCAGCGGGTTTGCCACCGGCTCAATGCGAGATTTACAAAATGCATTTGGGTGGCGGCTTTGGGCGGCGCGGCGCGACGGATTACGTGAAGCAAGCTGTAAATATTGCCAAGCAAATACCCGGTACCCCGATAAAAATGATCTGGTCACGCGAAGAAGACATGGCGCAGGGCAAGTTTCATCCCATCACCCATTGCAAAATGGTGGCAGCGCTGGACGACAAAAATGAGATTACCGGCCTGCATATGCGTATCTCAGGCCAATCAATTTTGGCGGGTCTAGCACCGCAAAATATTAAAGACGGGCGTGATCCTGTGGTGTTTCAGGGTGTGAACACAACGGGGCTGGAAACCGCCATCGGCTACACTTTCCAGAATTTTTTAGTTGATCACGCCATGCGCAATCCGCATGTGCCACCCGGTTTTTGGCGCGGTGTTAATTTAAACCAAAATGCTATTTATTTGGAATCGTTTATCGATGAAATTGCCCACGCCACCAAACAAGATCCATTAGCGCTACGCCGAAAATTAATGGCAAATCATCCTAAGCACTTAGCCGTATTGGAAGCCGTAGCTGCAAAGGTTGGCTGGGATAAACCTGCGCCTAGCGGCGTATTTAGAGGCTTAGCGCAAACCATGGGCTTTGGTAGCTACGTGGCAGCATGTGCAGAAGTATCAGTTAGTAAAGCGGGCGAATTAAAGGTACTGCGCATTGTAGCCGCCACTGACTGCGGCCACGCCGTGAACCCGCAACAAATTGAGGCGCAGGTAGAAGGATCATTTGCTTACGGTCTATCGGCAGCGCTTTACCAAGAATGCACAGTAAAAGATGGCCGTATTGAGCAAACGAATTTTGGTGACTACCCCGTGCTAAAACTAGCCGATATGCCCAAGGTTGAAACAATCATAATGCCGTCCGGCGGATTTTGGGGCGGCGTGGGTGAGCCGACAATTGCGGTAGCTGCACCGGCGGTGCTAAACGCGATATTTGCGGCAACAGGCAAGCGGATTAGGGATTTGCCACTGAAGAACCATAGTTTGAAGGCTTAAAGGTTTCGAGGTTTGAAAACAGCCCCTCTCTCCCCTTGTGGGAGAGAGGCTGAGAGAGAGGGGGAAGGTTAAATTGCCTCGGTCGCGGCAGCATCCCTTGAGTAGCATCACTTCATATTTCTTAAGCAGCATAAAAATCATGAAACTGCAAGTCATTGCAAAACTTTTCAGCACCGCACTCCAAACTTCCCTACTAGTTTGTTGCATGCAGGCAGCCACTGCTGCCATCACTGACGGCACCATGCAAACACCTCTTACAACCATAGCAGGCGATCCCATCAATGGCCGCGCTATCGTTAGCAATCGCAATGTTGGCTTGTGCTTACTGTGCCACTCTGCTTCGTTTGCAGAGTCCACCTTGCAAGGCAATATTGCACCAAGCCTTGATGGCGCTGGCAGCCGCTATACACCGGCGCAATTGCGTTTACGTATTGTTGATAGTCGGCGCTTAAACGCGGCGAGTGTTATGCCAGCTTACTATAGCGTAGAAGGGCTTACGCGAGTAAGCGTAACATCGCAAAACAAACCTATTTTTAGCCCACAGCAAGTTGAAGACGTGGTCGCATTTTTAACTACCTTAAAATGAAACCGCGCCGCCAATTTATCGCGCAGTCTAGCGCACTAACCCTTGCCCTTACCTTGCAACCAGCGACGCTGTTTGCACAAAACGCGAATGATTCCCTAGATACCCTTGTTCGTGCCTATGTTGGTAAAGCCACACCAACCGAAGGGCGCGTGAAGCTGGATGTCGCACCTTTGGTGGACAATGGCAATAGCGTACCGGTTGAAATTACCGTGCAATCGCCCATGACGGCGACTGACCATGTTATTGGCATCGCCCTTTTTAATGAAAAAAATCCGCAACACAATGTGGCTGAATTCACACTGAACCATCGCACTGGTCGTGCGCGCGTGGCCACGCGCATACGCTTGAGTACGAGCCAGAAATTAGTGGCTGTGGCAAAAATGAATGATGGACGTTGCTTTACGCATACGGTTGACGTACTCGTCACGCTCGCGGCCTGCATAGAGGAATAAAGAAAAATGGCGCGCGCCCTCATCGCCCTTCCCCCGCAAATAAAAATTGGCGACACGATTGAGATTCGTGCGCTAATACAACACCCGATGGAAACAGGTTATCGTCGCAGCAACGAAGGTACTATGCTAACGCGCAATTTAATTCGCAAATTTACCTGCCAATTTGAAGGTGTTAATGGTACTGCCGGTACTGCCGAAACATTTTTTAGTGCGAATCTGCACGCTGCTGTGGCTGCTAATCCCTACTTGGCGTTTAGTTTTGCCGTAGCCGAAGCTGGTGCCCTCCTCTTTACGTGGTCGGGTGATGAAGGCTTCAGTCAAAGTGAACGTCGCACCTTAAAAATCATATGAAACACAGCCAAATAATGGCTTGGAAACGTTTACTTTTCAGGATTTTTCAAGCGCTAATATTATCAAGCGGTGCAGTGCTAGTTCATGCTGTAGCGCACGCTGAAACCAGAAAATCCGGTTTCGATTTCATGCACCCTGCCACCCAAGCCATGCAAAATGATGACGCACAAAACCCCGCCATGCTCTGGGTAGCAGACGGCGAAGCGCAGTGGCATCTACAACAAAGTGAAACGACTAAATCTTGTGCAAGCTGCCATGGCGATGCCACTAAATCCATGCGTGGTGTAGCAGCTCGTTATCCGGCATTTTCCAACACCACCGCCAAGCCGATCAACCTGCAGCAGCGTATCAATCAGTGCCGTGTAAGCAATCAAAAAGCTGCCGCGTTACCGCTGGAGCATCAAACCTTGCTCGCTTTAGAAGCCTATATTGCCTTGCAATCGCGAGGGCAAAAACTAATGCAAAGCAATGATCCAAAATTAATGCAAGCGCGTAAACAGGGTGAGGCGCTATTTAACCTGCGCATGGGCCAGCTAGATTTAAGCTGCAAAGATTGCCATCAAGGTAACGCTGGCAAGCGCTTAGGCGGCAACACCATTCCCCAAGCGCATCCGACTGCGTACCCGCTTTATCGTTTGGAATGGCAGGCAGTAGGCAGCCTGCAGCGCCGCTTGCGCAACTGCATGACAGGCATACGCGCCGAGGCGTTTACCTACGGCAGCGATGAAATGCTGGCGCTAGAAGTGTTTTTAGCACAGCGTGCGCAGGGCATGATTAATGATGCGCCTGGCGTGCGACCATAACTCACAGTAGCAAATTACACATAAGTGTGTTTATCACATAATTATGTGTAATAATTTAACTACCTAACGTCTGCAAAGCACATCATGACTGCCTCAACCACCGTAAATTTCACAGGTTCTGTAGAAAAGGACTTGCTCAAGCGCGTAAAAATTATCGCTGCTCAAAATGATACGTCGATAAACGCATTGTTTAATGCAGAGCTGCGCCATTTGGTAGAAACGTTCGACGCTGCCGAACGTAACGAAAATCAAAACTTCAAAAATCTGCTGGCGTTTTCATTAGGTCAAATTGATGAACTTGTCGCGATGGAGAGGCTCGGCATTGATTCCGATGAAAGCCTCTTTTTGCTCATGGCGCATGCTCATTTACCAATGCCGCGACTAAGTGACACGCAAACCCGCGCGATGGTAGAAAAACTGCACTCGCTACCTTTGGGTGCAGCAGTTTAGTGACAAACACTGGCGTTGTTCTTATGCCTGATGCTGGGCCGTTGATCACGCTGGCTTATGCGGACGCACTTGATGTTTTACTCAAACCCGGTTGGCGTATCGAAATTACCGATATGGTTTATCACGAACTTACCCACAACCAAACACCATCCAGCAGCAAAATTGCGGCATGGGTAGCCGAAAATGGCATTCAAATAAGCGCCACCGGCACCTTTGCACGCTACGAGCAAACGCTACGCACTCTCGGTACGTCAGTGGCCGCGAAGGCAAATTTAGGCGAACTTGCAATTCAAGAATCAATCAACAAAATAGCATTGCTTCATCCCACAATAACGAGCATCATTATTTTTGAGGATAGGCGCATTGCAAGAACCAGTTTTTTTCTACCCACACACTGCCAGAAAGTTAGCACACGCGCCTTTCTGTTATTTTTAGAGGAAAAAAATCTCATTACAAGCGCTTCAGAAATAGAACGTCGCGCAATCAATGGCGGCAGGCAGTTTTCACAAATTATTTTTCCACCTAGCTAGCGTGCGAAATAATATGACCATACCCCAAGTAAGACCTTATCAAGCACTTTTAGCAGCAAACGTACACAAAATAGCCAAACCAAATTAAATTTTTTCCACTGAAAGCAACTAACACAATGAACCCTACCAAGCTCGCCCTTTTCATCACCGCTTCCTTCGCATTAGCCTCTTGCGCAAGCGCGCCTGCGCCAACACCACCCTCTGTACCACCGCCGCCAGTAGTGGCTACGATAGCCGTGGCACCTGTCTCAGCAGCATCCGCCATAGACAACATCGATGCCGTACTCGCTGGTGCGCATCGTAGCGCTGGTAATCGCGCACGGGATGTGTATCGGCACCCAAAAGAAACATTAGAGTTTTTTAAGGTCACGCCTTCATCTACGGTGATTGAAGTTTGGCCGGGCGGCGGTTGGTATACCGAAGTATTGGCGCCGCTGGTACGCGGCAAAGGTGCTTATAGTGCGGCGTTTCCTGCCGCATCAGTCAAGGGCCTAAAAAACTTTCAAGATAAACTAGCTGCGAATCCTGCACTTTACGATAAAGTAAAAATTACGCCATTCGGCGCACCCGCAGCATTAGATATCACGCCCGCAGGTGGCGCTGATGTAGTGATGACATTTCGCAATGTACACAATTGGCTCAAAGACGAATGGACTGATGCATTCATGAAAAGCTTCTTCAATGCCCTGAAGCCCGGCGGTGTATTAGGTGTCGTTGAGCATCGCGCTAAACCTGGCACCACCCTAAAGCAATCAATAGATTCGGGCTATGTCACCGAAGCATTTGTTATTGAACGTGCCTTGGCGGCAGGCTTTAAGTTGGATGCAAAAAGTGAAATTAATGCCAATGCGACCGATACCAAAGATTATCCCAAAGGCGTATGGACATTGCCACCGAGCTATGCCGAAGGTCAAGTTGACCGCGCTAAATACTTGGCTATTGGCGAATCTGATCGCATGACATTACGATTTATAAAACCGCTATAGTAAGCGGCGGCACACATTGAAAGCGCTATAAGTGCCTGAAGATTCAATAAAATAAAGTATCTTCAGGCATCTTTACGAGCACTTAGCTATGCATCAATCTAAATAGGCTTTTAGCTCACGCAAAAATGGGGCGCTAATCCGCACGGTACTTTTACATGACCGCAGATGAAGTAAGCCGCCTCCCGCGTCATCGCGTTCTACCATCAGCACCTCATTTAAACTCACAACCGTTGCCCGATGCACTTGTAAAAACACCGCTGGATCAAGTCGCGGCAGCAAACTTCTGAGTGATTCTTCAATTAGATGCTCACTATCTCGACAAACGATGCGCGTGTATTTATTATCTGATTGCAGGTAAATAACATCTCGCACTGGAATGAGCCGTGTGCGTTTGCCACTGCTCGCTGTGAGCCAGCGAAGATAAACTGGCGCTTTGGGAATCACTAAGCCATATGCTCCAGATACGTTGGCGAGCATATTGCTTAACTGTTGGGCAGACAGGGTGCTTCTGCTACGAAGTCTTTCCACACACACCTGCAAACGCGGCAACGATATCGGCTTGAGCAAATAATCAACCGCACCTTGATCGAAGGCACGCAGGGCAAATTCATCATGCGCTGTCACAAATACTACCTTGGTATCAGGCGGTAGTGCCGCAACCAGCTCCAGCCCCGATCGGCCGGGCAAATGTATATCAATAAAAGCCACCTGCGGCATCGACGCAGCGCATAAAATCAGCGCATCTTCAGAGGAGCCAACCGCACAAATTTCACCTAAATCGGGTGCGACTGCGGTTAGTAACTGCGTAAACTCATTGCGCAAGCGCGCCTCGTCTTCAACAACTAGCACCCAAGGGCGCGGTTGAATGGTTGTAGCCGACTTCGCGCGTTCAGTCATCAGTTAAAAGGTCGAGTGCATGGGCGAATGCACAGGTAATTGAAGGCAGGCACGCACGCCTCCGGCCGTGACGCTCGATGGGGTGCCAAGCTGCGCGTGTGCATGACTTTGTTCTGGTTCATCGTCTTGTCGATTTTCAATATGCAGTTGCGCCCTATCACCATAAACTAATCGCAACCTTTCCAATAAATTTCCAAGCCCACCGGCATTTGGTCTAGCGCCTTCGCCTAGCTGCTCACCCAAAGCAGGCCCATCATTTTCCACCTCAATATTAAGTGAATCTCCGACCATTTTACAAGTGATCGCAATCTTGCCACCAGTATGACAACGCTCAATGCCGTGCTTGATCGCATTTTCCACCAACACCAGCACACAGGCATTGGGCACACCAATGCTGTGTAACGTTGCCGCACAATCAATATCAAAATTTAGACTTTGATCGAGCCTGATTTTCATAATCTCCAAGTAGCTTTTCACCCTTTCCATCTCTTCAATCAATGGTAGTTGCGCTTTTGTGGCATGCGCGCTATTGGCACGCATGAAGTTGATAAGCGCCTCCAACATCGCATCGGCGCAGCCCAAGTCATCGTGTAGGCTGGCGCGCACATGGGCTAAGGTATTAAACAAAAAATGCGGTTCGATGTGCGCGCGCAATAGCAACAATTCCATTTCGCCTAGTCGTGCGTGTAAGGCATTATGTTGCGCAGCCTTATCTGCTATGCTACTTTGTGTGCGCAGGTGCTGAAGGATGGTTTGCTGCAGTCGCTCGGCCTGCCGCGCACCGCGACCAGCTTCCACCCAAAAAAGCGCATAGAGCCAAATATGCTTGGGCTCGCAGGAGATACGCAAACTGCAGCGGGCATCGGTATCTCGCAGCACGGTAATGCTTATTTCATCGCATCGAAAGCGGGCGAGGCCAAGGGGCGCAACGCCTTTTTCAATAACTTCGGCCACCACAGTGCTGTCCGTTACTCTACTGTTAATCTGACCAAAGGCAGATGTCAGTGATGCTATAGCAACACGCAAGGCCTGCTCAGCGGGTAGCGCCACATTACAAGTCAATCGTTGCCCAAACGAAAGCGGATTAAGTGGCGCGACACCAGCAGTGTTAGATGATGTCACGGAGAGTGCACGGTATTGCACCCATGCTGCTATTGCACCCACACCCAGCGCAATTACTGGAAACACGATAATTGCCCCCAAAAATGCCACGCTAAAGCTAAAAAAAGCCGACACAATCGTAAGCAAGGCCCACCACGCAAACGCCACCCGTAGCGTCAGCGCAAGGTACTGCGCCGCCAGCTTCACTTGGACTTCTCTCGATTTGCACCATCGGCACGGCTTGCAGGCACCTTGCTCAGAGTCGGATCGACTAGGTCAATAGTTTTCTGCACCTGACCTTTTTCATCCCACATTTGCACACTGGGCTGACCATTCGCTGTCACCAGCAGCATCAATCGTGGGCGGCCTTGCGCATCCGCCAAGCTCAGGGCGGAAGCACCATCAAAGGTGGTACCGAGCATTACCCGATTATTGGGCAATTGGCCTGCAGCACGCATTTGCTGGATTGCTGCCTGTCGCGCCTCTGGCGCTAAATTGCGAATAGCCTTCATTTTTTCAGCGCGTTGATGCACATCGAACACCGTGCCATCGGTTTCATCGTTGATAGCCAACATACTGCGCGCACGACCGCCGTCTTCAGCATGGAGCAACTGGATAGCTTGGTCTTGCCGAAACCGGTCAAAGGTCAGACTTAACCCCGCCGATGCCTTGCCATCCGCGCCAATCACGCCCTTCTGAATCAAACCGCCGTTTTCCGAGCCCTCGTCGTTGACAAACAACATCCCCGCAAACGCCTGCCGATCTGGCCTCGCCACCTCGCCACCCTTCCACGGGCTACCGGGAAATTGCGCACGGTTGGCAATGACTAAACGCAGCGTGCCATCCGGTTCACGCACATTGATGCGACCGACGTCAATCTCATCAAACTTTGTCGGCGGCGCTTTTGCTGCCGTAAGTACCAGTAGCGATGTAACAACAATTGCGCTGCTCGCAAAACCAGTCAAAAAATTATTGGCTAACTTCATACTTCCTCCTTAATTTCAATTCATGAAAAGGCCCGCACGATGCATTACTTATTGTGCTCATGGCATGGCTGCAGGAGCGCAAACATCGCGCTGAAAGTAGTTTGATTGGCGCAGGCGCTCGACGCCAGTCACTTCGGATATACACAGGGTAGGAACTGACCAAACATTAATAATCACCGATGAAATTTGGCGTTCCGCCCTTTAGCTGGAACGCTAGGGTGCAAGCGTGGTTGCTGATTTACGGCTCACAAGGACTCATTGCAATTACCCACGTTATCAACCATAAACACTGCAATTTCATCCAGCGATTTTCTAGTAATTGCAGGTACGGTTGCCCCGTCAGTTGGATAGCCTACCACCAAGAGTACAAACGGGCGTTCGTTATCTGGCCTTCCCAAAATTTGATTCAAGAATACCATCGGGCTTGGTGTGTGGGTAAGTGTAGCAAGGCCGGCTTTATGCAACGCCGCGATGAGAAAACCGGTGGCGATGCCCACTGAATCTATTGGATAATAACGTTTTTCCTTGTTGCCCTCTGCGTCAAATCCATAGGCTTCGTAAAAAATCGCGATTAGCCACGGTGCGGTTTCTAAAAATGGTTTTTCTGCATCCGTGCCTAACGGTGCCAGCGCTGCGCGCCATTCGTCGGTGACGCGTCGATTATAAAATTCACGTTCTTCGGCTTCTGCAGCTTCACGTATTGTCTTTTTGATGGTCTGGTTAGCAATAGCCACAAAGCGCCAAGGTTGTTGATTAGCGCCGCTTGGCGCACAACCAGCCGCTTGAATGCATTGGGCAATTAACGCTTGCGGGACGGCTTCGGCGGAAAACTCGCGCACCGTGCGACGCTGCTTAATTTCATCAAAAAACGCCTGCGCATTCGACTGCATCACATCAGGTGACTGACGTTCATGGCACTCGGTTAAGCCCTGACGCCCCTTAAAAAGGTGGGCTGAGCACTCAAGTAGATGGTAATCTTTTGTTGCGAAACGAAAACCACCATCTATCGGAGGTCAGCCCACATGAAGGATAGCAAACTTGAACGGTTGC
>JANMDR010000148.1:0-11209 GCA_031376425.1 Betaproteobacteria bacterium | reverse complement strand
CACAGAAAACCAAAAAATCTAAAATGTCAGAAGCGTCCAATTACCAACAATCCGATTTGAACAAAACGCAGCCACCTGTAGACACAGATAGCACTACGCGCAATGCCCGACACCCCGGCGTGGCCTTGGTGTTACAAGGTGGCGGGGCCCGTGCGGCGTATCAGGCAGGTGTGTTGAAAGCGGTTTGCGAACTGCTTGGCAACCCGAAGAAAACACCTTTTCCTATTATCACTGGCACCAGTGCTGGAGCGATTAATGCAGCAGTATTGGCAAGTAACGCCGATGATTTTACCGCAGGTGTAGCAAAGCTAGTGGGCGTATGGGAAAACTTTACACCCGAACAGGTTTATCGTGTGGATGTAAGAGGTGTGCTCAGCAATACATTTAAATGGCTAGGCGCATTATTTTTTAGCGGTTCCAAGCGCAACCAAAGAGTATCTCTTTTCGATAACTCGCCGCTACCTGAGTCCATCGCCAAAGTGACGAGCTTAAGCAGCATCGAAACACATATAAAAAGTGGCGCATTGCGCGCTTGGTGTGTGACCTGCGCCGGTTATACATCGGGGCAGAACGTCGCGTTTTTTCATGGTGCAGCCGACCTTACCGGATGGCGGCGCTCGCAGCGCGTGGGCATACGGGTGAGCAGTTTGCGTATGGAACATTTACTCGCATCAGCGGCTATTCCCTTCGCGTTCCCCGCAGTGAAAATTAATCGCGAGTATTTTGGTGATGGCTCCATCCGTCAAACATCGCCATTAAGCCCCGCACTCCATTTAGGGGCGCAGCGTATTTTTGTTGTCGGTACGGCCAAGTTAGTAAAGGATTTTCCGAAACGGGTACGTGCGGAGCTTTACCCATCCTTAGCCCAAATTGCTGGTCACGCTATGTCGAGTATTTTTCTTGATACCTTGGCCGTTGATATTGAATTGTTGCAACGGCTAAACAGCACCTTGGCGATGGTTACTCCTGAGAGACTAAAACAATCTGGCAGTGCCCTGCAGCATGTTGATGTACTGGTGGCATGCCCTAATGAGCCGCTAGAAACACTGGCCTATGAAAACGTAAACCGTCTACCTTGGACCATCCGCCTGCTGTTGCGCTTAATCGGTGCCATGCGGCGCGGCGGTTCAGCGCTGACCAGCTATCTGCTATTTGATTCGCATTATTGCCGTGCGCTGATTGACTTAGGTTACAGAGACACGATGGCGCGTGGCCAAGAAGTGCTACAGTTTTTTGATCCGGAAATCTGCCCCATGCCCACGCATATTCCTACATCAACCTTTGATCCCGGTGCAACCATGCAAATACGCGCGTTTCAACCTGGTGAATCAACGCAGATGCGGGCGTATGATGACGATGATAGGGATATTACGCGGAGTAGTAATTGATGTATTGACAAGGTCAATGCGTTATTGCGTTACGATTAACTAAGTACATGGCGGCCTCAAGCTCCCGAAGTTGCGCTGCAAAGACTTGGTGAACCTTAGCCTTGGAGTTACCAACGGTTGCAACTGGAGATTTTCTACCTGTGTATATCACCACCACTACTTTGTCGTGGAGCCTCGTTTTACCAACTCTCCCTTCAATAATATCTAAAGCCGAAATAGTCTCATGCAAGCTTAGGTCATTGAGTTTGATCGTGTTACTACCAGTCGTGTCGATCAAAATGCCGTGTCGTCCAAATCGAGCGAGCCCCGGTTCTAGCTTCATCGAGCCATCGAATGCCGCCTCCAAAAGGCAAGCGTACAAACTCTTAACAAGTTTTCCTTGGAAGAGTGCAAGCATCGGAATGCGTTCGGGCGTTATAACATTTACAAAGCACACTTTTTGTGCTTTTTCAGAAATTTTAGGATTCGGAATCCATCCTTGCGAACCCGATATTTCAGGATTCACGGTATGCAACGAGCCGGTGAAATAAAATCTATCATCCAGAAATTTGGTAGTTGGAGACTCTTGAGTAATACTGGCTTGAAGCATAACCCGCCCTTTCGCCATTTCTGCTACAAGCTGCTGAGTTTCATCATCCACGATTGCGCTGTCGTAAAAGAACTTTAAAGCAACCGCCTTTGGGGCTGCTTCATTAATCAGACTAAGTACTTTAGCGACACCGGCTCTATTAGGAAAGTCCCCAAACTTGCTTGCTGAGGCTTCGTCAAAATTGACGAACACGAACCGACTTGCAGCATTTGCGTCCAGTGATATTAATGAAAGCCCTCCCCAAGCAAGAAGTAGAGCCAGCAGGCCTCTTGAACATACAAACATCCTTTTTTTTTCTCGTAAGGTAGCTTTTTTCAGCATATTGCTAGAGCATCTTTTTAAGTATTTTTTAGGCGATGAGCGAGTGTTCTGGCGACAAACCGATAAACCCCATCCTCCCCAAAAGTTCGCTCCGCTTTGCCATCGTAGTAAAGCATGTGTAAATGGGCAATGGCTTCACCTAGCGCGAATACTAATTGGTGATCGTCTAATTTTCTTCTAAACAACACCGCTAAAATTTCCATCGCGGTTTTGGGTACATCTAGTGCACCGTGCAGTTCGCCTAAGCGTAGCGCGTGGTGCGCATGTAGCTGAGCGATACGTAAGTGCAAGCCATTGAATACGCGGTCATGTGACGGCAGTACCGTCACCGTTTCGGGAATGAAATTAAGTTTGCTCATAGAATCAAGAAAGACCTTAAGTGGATTGGCTTCGGGTTGATTGCCCCACACACCCACATTGGTGGTGATGCGTGGCAATACTTGGTCACCGGAAATTAGCACGTTTAGGTCTGCGCAGTAGAGTGTGGCGTGTTCTGGCGCGTGACCGAATACTGTAGTAATTTTCCAATCATGAGCGCCAATCTTTAGTTCATCACCATCCATTAAGCGCCGGTAGGTGTAGGGTAATTGCGGCACACCTCTTTTGAAGCTGTCGGCTCGTGTTTTTTGGGCGTCGTCCACGCCAGCCGTTGCGTTCATTGGCGCACTTTCTGATTTTTTACCGATAGGGGCACCGTGCGCTAAAAATAGCGCTTTGCCACGTTCTCGATCAAAACCTGCAAAATCAAATGCTGCCGCGTGTGCTGCCATGAATTCGGATGTAGTCATGTACACCGGTGCACCGGTGATTTCGCTCAAATAGCCAGCGCAGCCCACGTGGTCAGGGTGGTAGTGGGTAACCACGATTTTTTTGACAGGCAGACCCCGCATCGTGGTTTTAAAGTGGGTTTGCCATAGCGCTTTGGTTACATCATCGCCATAGCCTGTATCAACAATGCACCAGCCAAGGGTATTGTCAGAATTGTCTTCAAGCAACCATAAATTTATATGATCGAGCGCAAAGGGCAGCGGCATACGAATCCACACCACACCTTTGGCCACTTCAATATGCTCTCCCGGCGCGGGTGGTGTGGCATAGGGGTAGGATACTTCAGGGGCTATTTTTGGCGTCATGAATAAAGAATCGGTAGTTTGGTTGAAAATGTCGTCGTTCCCGTTGATGGAGGCGCTACGATGCGCAGGCGGGAACTCAGC
The DNA here is from genome assembly GCA_031376425.1 of Betaproteobacteria bacterium. Taxonomy (GTDB): domain Bacteria; phylum Pseudomonadota; class Gammaproteobacteria; order Burkholderiales; family Usitatibacteraceae; genus JANMDR01. Next base: position 7,697 of record JANMDR010000148.1, on the reverse strand, counting down.
GGCTTTTTGCGGACGACGGTAGATTCCCGCTTACACGGGGAATCTATAGATTTAGAAATTGAATTAAACCCTATTTTTTCGTGAAGGTATAAACGCCATCCCAGTTTTCACCGGGTGGATTTTCACGGTAGTAGGCAATACGCTCTTCATACAAATCATAAACCTTGCGGTTTGGATTCGCTGCCTTTAGGCGCTGCAATATTTCGGCAGTTTCATCGAATTTTTGCTTTACGAAATAGCCAAGTGCTTTATGGAAGGCTTCAATATCATCAAGCTGCGCGTCGCTCAATGAGCCTTTTTTGCCCATTGGTTCATAGATAGTGATGGGTTCTAGTTTGCCCTTCACACGCACTCTATCCATTTCGCAATACACCACTTCTGGCACGGCCTTAACGATGTGCTCTGACACCAAAATACCCACACCGTATTCCTTCGTTAAGCTTTCTAGCCGCGCAGCTAAGTTTACAGCATCACCCATCACGGTATAGGCACGGCGAAAGCTCGAACCCATATCGCCAACGTTCATTAAGCCGCAGTTTAAACCAATACCAATTTCTACTGGTGGCCAGTTGTTTTTCTTAAATTCTGGGGCGATGGCTTTTACTTTCGCTTGCATATCCAACGCTGACATCATCGCGTTATAAGCATGGCGTTCGTCTTTGAGTGGCGCACCCCAAAATGCCATGATGGCATCACCAATATATTTATCAATCGTGCCGCGATGGCTTTGAATATCTTCCGTCATATGGGTGAGATAAGAGTTCATCAGCGCCGTTAAATCTTTAGCACTCAAGCCTTCCGAAATAGTCGTAAAACCGCGCACGTCAGAAAACAGTACAGTCATGTCGCGCGTTTCACCGCTGACGTTGTAAGCACCCGGGTCTTTCGCCACTTCAGCAGCGAGCTCCTTGGGAATGTAAGTACCAAATACATCGGTAATTTTTTTGCGGTTAGCGGCTTCTACGAAATAGCCGTAGGCCATATTGAAGATATAAACAGTAAGAATCATTAGAGTCGGCGTTGCGAATTCTAGTACTAGGCCACGCTTCCAGAAGAACACGTTTGAAACGAGTAGTACTGCTATTGTCGTAATCGTTAACACGGTACCCCATAACGCGCTTAACCTAACAAGTGCAAACGTGAACGGTATGCCTAGAAGTAAAACAATTAAAAAACCAAGCCCTTTTTTGTCAATGGGCTCAGCTTTTATCGTCCCATCGAGATACCCGCTGAGCATATTTGCGTGGGTTTCAACCCCTGGGTAATTTTGATCCACAGGCGTGACTCGCATATCGAGTAGTCCTTGCGACGAAGTACCAATTAGCGCCATTTTGCCTTCAAGGCTTTTAAGGGGTAGTTTGTCACGCATGACGTCTGTGGCCGATACATATTGAAATGATGGTGTTCGACCACGATAGGGAATCAGAAACATTCCTCTAGCATCGAGGGGAAATTCGCGCTTGTTTATAACAATACTGCTAAGTTTTTCGCCGTCTTTAGTCGCTCTTACCTGCAGCGGTTCGTTATCTAAAAAAGTCCTGATCAGCGCAATGGAAAGCGATTCATAGTATTTCCCCTCAAATTTAACGAATGCTGGAACACGCCGAATAACGCCGTCCTCATCTTGATGGGGCAGGGCATGACCACCTGCGCCTGCATTTGAGTTGAAAAGTGGCAAATTGCCACTAAAACCTTCAATTTCTGTTGTTGGTACGTCCCCAAGTGTTTTTGGATCTAGCTGTGCATCGGGTAGCGCGCCTAGTCTAAGTGAGCCTTGGCCTTCTTTATTATTTTGCCCAGCAAAAGCCAGCACTATTGGGTATTTTTGCAAATCTTTCGCAAACATCGCGTCGAAATCTAGTTCTTTGCGAAGCGTCTGCATTTTATTCTGAAAGTCTTCGTTGTCTTTGAATACACCTTTGGAAAGGTCTTCAAGCTTTGCTAATCCAGAACTAGTATCAGCCTCAGTAAAAAATACGTCAAAACCTGCGGCCTTTATTTTCTGCGCTTCAAATAGTTTTCGCGTTAGTAGTGAGACCTTATCGCGACCCCAAGGCCATCGCCCTTCGGCTTGAATGCTTTTCTCGTCCAAGTCAACGATCACAATGCGCGGGTCAATCGTGTTGATCATTGTTGCACGCAGCCGCATATCGTATGCTGATAGTTCAAGACGTTCGAGAACCTCAATCGGTTTGTGCAGACCATAGGTCAACGCTATCAGCAGAACAATTACGATGCTAATTGCGAACCGCACCCCGGCATTTATTGACTGAAAATACCGCTTTAGCAACGCTTTAAGTTTGTCCATATTCTTGAATTTTTAGAGTGGAGAGAGGCGACAGGCTTGTTGAACGCGTGGATCAATTATGAATTAAATCGCTTTTCACAATCATACGCCCACTTTGGCGTTTTTGGGCTGAGATTGACCTCGCACTGTTGTTCGTACTGTAGTTCTCATTTTGGTTATATCACCGTCGGGTACAATACTTTGGCTTTATAAAATACCCTCCGGAGAATTTGCAGTATGGAATTACGCGCTACCCATAAATTGATTGAGAGCTTTACCACGGACGATATTTCGCGTGTCATTGAAATGGCGTGGGAGGATCGCACACCATTTGAGGCCATCGAGATTCAGTTTGGTTTGGATGAGCAGGCCACGATTGCGTTAATGCGTAGCAATATGAAAGCGAGCTCGTTTCGCATGTGGCGTAAGCGTATGAGCGGGCGCACGACCAAGCACAAAGCAATTATTTCGCGACACTTAACGCCGCTGCCTGCAGATATTGACGAAGTAGTGTAATTTTTACCATAAAAAATGCCTTGGAGAACCTTATATTTAAGGGTGCTCCAAGGCATAGTTGTTGGTGCTAAAGCGGTGTTACTTCAGTGCGTACCCTACAACGCCTTCATCTAGATACTTGGCAATATTAATTAAGAACGTCGCTTCGTTTTGATCCGTTGTTAGTACATGGCGAACGATACTGCTATTAAGTAGCCGCGTAAACTTAATGCCCAAGGGATTAGGTGCACTGCCTAAATAGCCCACAATGCCTTGTTGAGTCCAGCCGCGTGTCGCTAAAACGGCATACTCATTAGCATCGCTCGTCCAGAAATGGTAGTTGATGCCAGAATGATACACACGGAATAGGGGCAGTGTTGCCACTCCACCCATCGTGCCAGCCTTTTCAAGCAATTGCGCAACAATGCCTTCCGCTCGCCAGCCTTCTGTAATGAGCTGGGCGCGTTCTGCCTCGCTGGTGGTGTAAAAGTGACGCGCTTGCGGAGTGTTGTAGAGGCGGTATAAAGGGAAGCGGGTGCCGCCATTCATGACTGCCGCTGTGGTGCTGTTAAATACGCCGGTCACACCACCAATGGTGAGCGATGTGGTGACGGTGCTGCCTTCCGTGGTCGCACCCGCATGGCGTACACAAACGGTTTGGTTATTCGTAATCGTCGCGGCTAATGCGGTGAAGTTTGCCGTACAGCCGATAGAATATTCGCCACCGCTGATAGTCACCGATGCGGGCGCATCGATGCCGGTGATAGTGACAATATTAGACCGGATATCGGCCAAGCCTAGGGGCTGATTTATCGCGGCGACGAAGCTAAATGCGTTAGGTGTCGTGTCAGCACCTGCAGGGGGAATAACTGGGGGCACTACTGGTGGCAACACCACCGGTGGCACCACGACTGGCGCGGCGGTCACTGTATGCGCTAGGCTTTGATCCGGTGTTAGGGACGCGTCCGCCACGGCAGGGAAGTTATAAACGTCGCCTGCATAGTTTGCTGTGAGTTTACGGGTGCCTATAGCAAGTGCCGCAGTCTCACAGGTGGCTATCCGCGCACTAGTGTCGGCAAATGCGGTAAACACCAGTGGTACTGCTTGGCAATTAAGCAAGGGAGTACCGTCAACCGCGAAGTTGACAATATTAGTAGCGCTCGCACTCGCGGCACCTATGGCACCGTATAACACCGCTTGCAGACGCACGGTTTGACCCTGCATGCTGGTGCTTGGCGTTGGCGATGTGGTGGCGGGTGTTGAAGTAGGTGGCAAGATTGCCGCACTAGCTAGTGCCGCATTTATTCTGAGGGTAGGGGTAACCGCTACAAAACTGACTGTGACCGCACAATCGTCATTGATTGCCGCCGTGTTGACATTGAAGGTGCCCGCATTTTGCGGTACGAGGGCGACTTGTGGGCTATTACCGACGCCACAACTGCCACCGAGCACGGCCAAGTATTGCGGATTGGCAATGACGGTGAAAGTTAATGTTTGCCCCGCTTGCACATTGCTCACGCCTGATGGTGAAATGCTGCCGTTGGCGCTGAGTACAGTAGCAGTTACATTCAGGAGGCGTCCCACATTAGCGCTTGTAGAGGCGTTAATGGCGGTATTGTTGACGTCACCGGCATAGCTAACGCTGAAGCTGCGGGTGCCTGGCGCCACATTGGTGAATACTGGCAGGGCACAACTGGCAGTTTTAGTATTACCAGCGCCCACTAAAGCAACCGTGGTGCAACCGGCAATGGGAGTTGCATTCATGCTGAAACTTACCGTGCCTGTTGGCGTAACACCAGTAATAGTTGCGGTAAGCACTGCAGCATCGCCACCCACAAAGCTTGAAACGGGTACGGTAGGTGCGGTATTACGGCCGATACTTAAGGTGGCTGAAGGGGCTACGCTGATAATTTGAAAGCTCTGCGGTACCGTGGTGGCTGCGGCATAGTTGGTATTGCCTGCTTGGGCGGCGGTAATAGTGCAGGTGCCAGTGCTCAGCAGATTAACGGTATTGCCGGCGGTGACGCTACAGGTTCCCCCTGTCGTGCTCGCATATATTAGCGCGATGCCTGATGCACCGCCTGTTGCGCTGACACTAAAACTGCCAGATCCCATCGCGCGGTTAGTTAAAGCTGCGAAGGTAATCACTTGCGGTGCTTGCGTGATACTAATTGATTGCTGGACGGCAGTGGCAGCGGTAAAGTTAATATCACCAGCTTGATTGGCTTCAATGGTGCAAGTGCCTACCGTGACGATGGTGACCGTGGTGCCCACGATTGTGCACACTCCCGTTGTGGTGCTGGTGTAAGCAATAGTGAGGGTCGAAGGAGAGGAGATGGTAGCCACTGGCGCAATGCTGAATGTGCCCATTGGCGCGAACACCCGGCTTGCCGTGGTTTGGGTATTAAAGGTGATGGTTTGCGCCGCTTTTAGTGATAAGCCCACGAGCAATGGATCATGATCGGACGCACGGAAAGGAGTGGCTGTCCAGTAATCAGGATTTGTGCACGGTGTAGTGCTTGAAAACGTGCCGCAGCCGCCAGCCGTTGTGCCAGGGTTTACTTTTTGCTCAACGTTGTAATCAATCAACTCAGGTTCATCCGCATTAATGTGCCATTCATCGGCACCCGTCACTAAAGGCAGTAATGCAGCATTGGCAAGTGCATGGTCAAGTGAACCGCTGAGGCCATTAAACATATAGGAATAGCTGTTGTTGATGAGAGTGCTTAAGCCACCAGCGCGCATAATATCGATGGGGTCTTCTTGCTCGTAGGCGTTGAAGTCGCCCATTGTGATGACTCTCGGCGTAGTCATGGCAAGGGTGTTGATGAAGTTTACGACTGCAGTGGCTTGGGTTTTGCGTAGTGCATTCCAAGAAGCTTGGCCGTCGTTTTGATCAACATTTAACCCAGTAGCGCCGCTACTGCTCTTGGCTTTGAAGTGATTGATTACCGCTACAAATTGTTCGTTGTTGGCATTGATTTTCCAGGTTTGCGCGATGGGTGCGCGGGAGATCGTGAAAACGGCATCGTTTAGCGCCACGGCTACGCCAACGGGCGAGACCACAGCGGGCTTGTAAATAAATGCAGGGCGAATTGCATCGCTGCCGCCAAAGAATCCGAAATAGCCAACTGGCTCAGCTATCGCCGCCCACGTACCCGCGCCGGCCGCGGCATTTAGCCCATTTATAAGGTCTTCCATCGCCGTAATATTGGGTGTTACCGTGTTTGTGCCATCGTTTTCAAGTTCTAACACGCCGATGATATCGGCACCAATACCGTTGAGTGCTGCAATTGTTTTGGCACGCTGGCGCGAAAACTCATAGGCCGTATTTGCGCCACGGGCAGTTGGGAAGCCGCTTGTGCCATTGCCTGTCCCATTAAAGTAATTCAGTAAGTTTGCGCTAGCGATTTTTACGTTGCCGCCCACAGTTGGCGCGGCCGGACGCGGCGCATAGGCGATGGTGGGTGGTGTGGGTGTGTACATGCGGTAGGTGCCAAATGATTGGCTAAAAATACCCGACAACGCGGCAATGGTGCTGCCTAAGCGAATTGTGTTGGTGGTAGGGTCAATCCATTGCAAGGTGCTAGGGTAGGTAGTGGATAGCGCATCATCTAAAATAATGCTGGAACGTGTTGTTAAATCAGTCATCGCGTTGATAGCGGCAACATTACTAGCTCCCGTGGATGTAGTGCCTGATGCCACTGCGTCATTAGGATCAATCACGGCAGTCGGCTGCATGGCGCGGCCATTTACAGTGAAAGTGAGTTCGCCAAACCTTGGTAAGTCAAAGTGATCGCTTAAGGTTAGGGTTTGGGTAAATCTGACGCGCATGCCTTCAAAGCGCTCAAGATCAGTTAATGCTGCGACCGGTAAGGTGACGACAGCTTCTGTAGGTAATGGGTTACCAGCGCTGACAATGGATACTATCGGTGCGGTGATCTCGGTAAGGGTGTTGGGTGCAGTGCCAAACTCAATTACCGTGCCCGATACGCGTACTTTATCGCCCACGGTAACACTTGCTGGCGCGAGGTTGGTGTAAACAAAAATGCCCTCAGAAGTTGCTGCGTTGCCGTCGCTATCGGCATCTTCTTCCTGCATAAAGAAGCCGCCCAAAGTACCTGTGCCTTGGTAAATCGCAGTCACGATACCTTCCACTAACACAGCGGTATTTACCAATGGACTTGCTGTACCCGAGCCTTGCACGGTGCTGATGAGGGATACGCCGTTGACGACCGTACTAACTGCGGCTGAGGTGTTATTAGTTTCATTCAATTCAACGATTGCATTGAGTGGATCAACCGTTGCTGCGCCTATTGGTGCTGCGATGGTTGTGGTGGTGGCTGGTGCCAACACCGTCACTTTTAGCACCTGCGGTGTAGTGGTTGGCACAGTGCCGCCGCTAAATGTGACCACGCCGCTAGACTGTGCTGCGGTAAAGTTGGTGGTGCCGATGTTTGCGCCTACATACGTTACGCCAGCGGGCAGCGTGAATTGCGTAGTGATGTTAGTCCCAGTGGCCGTACCGCCGTTGCTGACGGTGATGGTGTAGTCATAGTTGGCGTTAATGACGCTACTGGCGGGTACCGTTAGCGCAACGGTGAGATCAGGTGAAGGAGGTAAGGAAACGTTGGTGGTTACCACATTGGTGGCGGCGTTATTGGTTTCATTAGATTCAACAATGGTATTTGCGGGATCGACTAAGGCCGTCGATGCGGCGCTTGTGACGGTGGTTGGGGCTGCAGGTGCGACAACATCTACCGTAATCACGGCGGGCGTGCCAACAGCAACCGTGCCGCCGGTCAGCTTAACTACACCGGATGTCAATGCGGCGGAAAAGCCTGTGCTACCAACGTTGGTGAGGCTATGGGTTACGTTTGATGGCAAGGTAAAGTCTGCTGCCACGCCCGTGGCG
>JANMDR010000134.1:0-1957 GCA_031376425.1 Betaproteobacteria bacterium | reverse complement strand
CCCAAATTTGCTTAAAGCTTGCCACACCCACTGCGCACCTGCGGTTGAGTGTTGGATTTTGCCTTTCAAAGCTACAGCATCAACATATTCCTCATCAAAATCTGGATTTAGTAAGCCAGTGGCTGACGCAAGATAGCCTTGAAAAGCGCGACTGTATTTCCCAAAGTCATGGATAAGGCCAATTAATTCACCAGCCTCTGCTGCACCAATTTTAGCGGCAAGCTGCTTAGCTATTTGAGCAACCTCTGTAAGATGCGTTGAAAGCTCTTGCTCACATAGATCAAACTTTCGCACGTGGGCTAAAAAATTTTTCGACTTTAGATTGCTGCGCACCGTGCTCATTTTTTATCTACTTTCATTGCTTCACCAGTCGATCTCTTACTTGCGCCTCCGCAACTGCATGCGCCAACTGAATACGCATCCATTCGTCAGAAATTTGCTTACGCGATATTGCCAAGTCGCGAGCTTCACGCATAACCAAGGCGAGCTCTTCATCCGTTGGATCAGTATCTGCAGTCAGTGGTCTACGTATTTTTACGGCTAGTTCCGTCATATCAGCGTCCCTAAGGTGCTTGCACCATGAGAAAAAGTACATAAGCTTCAACTGTTATCATCATACTCACCCCCAGCCTCATTCCATGAGGTAATCAAAGCGCCCTAAATTAAAGCATCTTCAACTATTTACATATTTTTCTAATGCAGTTTTTAACGCGATCTTCACGTTTAGTCGCAAGTTTTCAGGTGAAATGACTTCTACTTCAGCGCCGTATTTAAGTATGTCCATCATTAGCTCTATTTCGTTTGAGTACGGCACATCTAGCTGGTGGCTGCCATCGGATAGCGTGATACCTATTTGGTTAGCGTGCCAGCGTTCGTATGCTATCCATTGCGCCTGTTTTGGGCTAAATTTTAGGCGGGCGATAGCGATGGGGGCGCCAGCAAATATGCCGTAGGAGGGGGCAAAGTGCACGTTTAGCCCTTTGTCGCTTATGCGGCGTGCAGCTTTAGTGCTGGGCTGCGTTTCGGCAATGCGCTCTACGCTAAAGCTGCGTAGTGCTTTGCGGGTGTGGCACCACGCTTCAAGGTACCAATTATCGCGGTAAAGCGTTAAGCGTTGGGGCGATATACTGCGCCATTCTTCCGCCTTGCCGTCGCGCGGGTTAAACAAAATTTTTAGCTGTAAGCGTTGCAGTAGCGCGTAGCTAATAGCGTCAAAGCATTGGCCTGCACCGCGCCCTGATTGCCGCAGTATGCGTATGCGGTTGGGTATTTCTTTAGCGCCTAGCTTTTTTGATTCTAATAGCGCGTTTATTTTTTTGCGTATTGGCGCTAAGGGCTTTGCCAGTAGACTCGGTTCCGCATTTATTAAAAGCTCATTGGCTACGGCTAGGCCTACGAGTTCGTTTTTTGTAAAAAGCATTTCTGGTAGGGCTTGTGGTGCCTGCTCACCCTTGGCTTTAGTGTAACCGCCAGCGTCTTCTCGGTGATAGGTAATTTCCCACCCTTCTTCGTCGCGAAGGCGCTTAAATAGGCGCTGTAGGGTTGGTTTTGATACACCAAGTTCGTTTCTAAATGTGGCGGCTGTTACAGGATAGCGCGAGCGTTTAAAAATATTTTCTATCACCCGCAGCTGATACAGAAAATCCATGTGTGCCTTTCAAAATCGCCAAGTAAAGTGACGTTGATTCAGTTTCTTAGTCTACTCTGGATTGTGACGTGGCGTTCAATATTTTGGATTACGGTTTGATTAAAGTTAAGGATGGCATTCCGTTTCTTAATCAACTCAGTTTCGGCGATGCGTTTGTCGGTAATGGCCGACACCGCATTGTCGTGCTGGACTTACCCCGTTTCCACGGACACATAGCTACTTCTTGGGTTTAGTTTCGCATGAACGGTATGCACTGGTTGATTCTTGACGATTCAGGGTTATCCACGGCGCTCGCCTGTGGACAAGACG
>JANMDR010000133.1:0-2047 GCA_031376425.1 Betaproteobacteria bacterium | reverse complement strand
GGTTTGCTGATGCGTGGTCAGCGCTGAAATATTCATTTTTTTATCAGAGATAATCATAAAAAAGTACCAAATCTGCGCCGCAGGTATTTGAGTAGATGACTGAATTCGTGCGATAGATTTTAGGTTTGTCGAATTGATCTCTGCGCAATGTCAATCGTGAATGGAAACTTTGCGCTTGAATTGCTCTATTGCAAGACGCGACCCCGCACTCGCTTTGCGTTTTTCGAATTCTTTGCTATGCCTCAATCACGCGCCTCTACGTAGCGAACGATTAGCCTTCACTTTGCCATTCCTCATGTGAGCTGAAATTTTTAATGCCTTTTTTCTTATTTCCTTTGCCAATAATCGTCGCGTCAATGCGTCCCTGCAAAAACACAACTACCTCCTCGAACTTGCTTTCGCTCAGTAGTTTCCAATTTACTCCAAAAGTCCGCTTCAGAGAGTTATGAATTGCAATGTACTTAAATTTTGTCTTTCCAGTCCAATCACTTTTTTGATAGTCCTGATATCGATCAATTAGATGTTGACAATAGGCTACTTTGGGTTGACTTGCACCTAAGGACCCTGTGGGAGCTGCAACTGACAATCGCATTTTTGTATTTTTTATCGTGATCGAATTGGCTTGAATGGCGCCGGGGCTTTGAATTGCGACGTTTCCATTGTTTCCAACCACGGAAATCCCTGTGTAGTTGGCTAGAAGCTGCGTGGCAACACGGCCGCTGACGGGCGATATTTCTGCGATCCCCCGTTCTTCGTGTTGGGCTTTCATTTCGAGAAGCGTTGAGACGGTATATCGTTTAAATTCAGTGTCAATTAGTTTGTGATGTCGCCCGCACATCAGTATCAAATTCCCTGCTGAGTTTCGTTCTTGTACGGTTTGATTCTTGTTGTATCGGGGACCGTGCAGGTTAAGCGCGCAAATGTGACAAATTTCTGCTGTAACCGTCCCGCTGTCTTCAGTGATTGGGGCGCTGCATTCTGGAAATGCACAACGATTGCGTGACCTAGCAAAGAGCAATTTGATGGTGGCGAGTGAAGGTGCGGTCTCGGCGAGCCTAGTTGTTTTACTCAGAGCCTCTGTACTATAGCAGCTAACGCTTCAATAATTGCTATCACTTCTTTTCTTTGACTGCCATCGTTTTACCGTCAACTACGAAGAGATTATCAACGCGCAAAACAACCATTTATGCGCCGCAGGAATTTGGCAACCCCAACGCATGTAATCCAAACCCTAAACCCGCAACACTCCACGAAACTCGCGCGCTGCGTAGTACGATTGTGAGCCGTTGTAACAGGTGAACACATGGTTATAGCGGCGGTCGCAGAAAAGCGTGCCGCCTTCGTTTCGGATCGCGCTTCGCGTGTCTATCCAGCTTGAAGTTTTTGATGTTAAACGCGGCGAACGATTGAAGATGGCGGTATTGCGCTTCGGTGAGAAGTTCGACCCCATTGCGGTGGCCTTTTCCTTGACGCAGCCTGCGGGATTATTTTCTTTTCGTGCTTGGAGCGCCGCGCGGTCGTAGTCTCGACGACGCGGGTAAGTGCTGGTCGGCAAAGTGCGCATCCTGATGTGCACAATAAGTGTTTTATGTACAATAATAAAATTATGCATAAAAAACTATCAGCCCCCACTGTCTCAGAGCAGGCCTTGCAGGCTTTGAGAAACGATGTTTTGCATGGCACTCATGCGCCTGACTCCAAATTGAAGATGGATGTCCTGCAATCCCAGTATGGCTTCTCTAGCAGCCCACTTCGCGAAGCCCTCAGTCGGTTGGTTCATGAGGGGCTGGTTAAAGCCGACGAGAGGCGCGGCTTTTGGGTTGCACCTATTTCTCCCGAGGATTTGGCGGACATCACCAAGATGCGATTGATGCTTGATCTGCCCGCACTGCGCGAATCCATCTACTCGGGCGGCGATGCGTGGGAGGCTGAGATTGTTTCTTGCTTCCATCACTTATCTAAAGTCGAATCACGATTACCTTCAGGGCCAGTCGTGCTGGATGCCGATTGGAGTCAGCGCCACCGCGCCTTTCATCGCGCCCTGATT
>JANMDR010000129.1:0-2598 GCA_031376425.1 Betaproteobacteria bacterium | reverse complement strand
GTTAAGTCCTTTGGCGCTTGAAGCTGCGTTGGCTTCGCCTAGAATTGGTGAATTTTTGTTGCGCTCGGGGTTAACCGATGTGAGCCAAGTGAGAGCTATTCTTGCAAAATCGCAAGCGCAGTATGCGGCGTCTGCAGCTGCTGAAGCAAGGATGGCTTTGGATGCTGAAATGGCGGGTTTTGGGCCACAAATGGCTACTGGCGCAGCGCGAACAGCGTTCATTGAAGCTAGATTGTCCTCCGCCGATTTAATAGCACTTCGAACAGCTGGACTGTCCGATTCAACGATTGCGTTGCAACTTCATTTGAATGGTGACCTTTTTCTGTTTAGAGGAACTTCGCCTGGGTGGCTTGGAAGCCCTGGAAGTCAAGCTACTGCAGTTTCGGCATCATTAGATCCATATGTTGCAGCTATATTTGCTTTGGAAGCAAGGGGGCAGGGAGGGCAAGGCGTACTGTTGTTTGGGGGCAAGTCGAGCTTTGGTTCATTGATTGAGGGAAATGTCTGGGCTCGTTCGGAAAGAGAAGTTGGCCTTAATATGTCTGCGGCACAGTTCGCCCAACAAGCGCCAAATAGCGTATCCGTCGATACGGTGAGAAAAGTACTTGCTGAAATGGGCTTGCCGCCTCTCCCTAGGACTATTAGAGGTCCTACTGATCGCGCCATGCTTATTGCAGGAGCGCCCAAAATGACGCCGGCTCAAATAGCAGAGTTTTTACGAAGAATCAAGGGTGGATAAGTCATGGTTAAGAAAAGCATAGATGTTCATATTCCAATGATTTTTGAGGATAAGCTATATGGGCGACTCTATGTCGGAGTGCCATGTAACCATGTAGCAGTACAGATCGGTGATGTCTTTCGAGTAAAGTACGAACTTGTTCGTGTAAAAGACCCTAGAGAAGGTAACTATCCGCGAAATGCGCAAAGATTAAATGCGGAATCGGTGCTGCTTAGCGTGGAAAAAATTTTCTATTTTAGGGAATCGGTAGATATCTTATTCCCAGGTCACACGGGTGGTTTAGTGCTATCTGGTAAAGGCTTAGAAGCGCTCAAGCCGGACTGCATGATTAACACTGATGGCATCCTTGGGGACGTTGAAGTTGTGCAACCGCCACCATATCCAGAAGAAGAGGATGTCCTAGCACCGTGAGCTGTCCTGTCCACCGTGTACACATCCCATCTTAAAACACAGCCAGAATCGGAGCGCAGTAGCGGCAAGAACATGGGGTAAGCCAACAGCTCAGCGTATTCAGATCATCTTTTTTCAAAAACCAGATGGGGCAATTGTGCGTTACAACCGACCACCAAGGAGTTAAATAATGCCTAAAGTCACCTGCAACTGCGGTCATATAATGAATTTGTCCACTGGGTATCAGAGCTATGAGTTAATACTTGTGCCAGAGTCACGTATTGAAGAAATTGGAGAAAAACTCGATAAATTTAAGCATCTAAATACTGAAGATTTTTATGATCTCATTGATGAGGTAAGAACTGCAGTGTATCGTTGCCCTTCGTGTGTGGAAGACTTCACGTTGATAGGGGTAACGGGATTTTTACCTCTTTTGTTGATGAATCAAAAATTGCCCCATGTGTTGTCCTGTCCACCGTGGACACAGCTTAAAACTCCGAAACACAGCCAGAATCAGCATTCTTTAAATTTTTTGATCGCTAAATCTGCAATCAATTTTTGAAGCATTGCCGCGTTTTACGCGATTTCCGTATTTTCATCACACCATAAGCCAAATCACCCTAAATTTTGACGCACAAACGCATATGTATTAATCGCAACTGCTGTGCGAAACTGACATCATCAACAACTTGAAGACCGGCTTTTTACAGGCTTTTCCACCGTATCCGATACCCCGTAAGCAAACCATCCCATGCTACAAACGGGGTAACGTTTTGTACAACCTTTTCTTCAAACTGTTCCGTTGTAATACGTCCGGTTAACCAAGCGCGTACCTCCGCTGGGGTATGCCCATTTAAGTTTTGATGCGGTCGAATATCGTTGTACCAATCTTTAAATTCATGCAGCACAAGTTCAGTTGCTTAAAGTCTTCAACGTAAATCTGATCTAGTTTCTGCTTCAATGAGCCAAACAACCGCTCAATAAACCCGTTCTGCCATGGCAGCCGACGTCGCTGCGCTGATGGCGAATGTTTAGCGCTTTTAAGAACCAGCGAAACCGTTTCGAAACTAACTGCGGCGCGTTGTCAGTACGAATGGAATTTGGCTTATCAAAGCGGCCAATCGCAAGAAGCACATGCCCTGCCAAAGTATAAAAGTTCATGTTGGCAATCGCATTCAACGTAATCGCTAACCGACTACCATGATCCACAATGCCCAATATCGGATGCGTTGCACCTTTAGCATCTTGCTTCCCGCAAAGGTCAAGCCCCCAAGTTGAATTGGTAGGAATATCAACTGGTTTACGATTACGCATATCCTGCCGTTGCATCGCAATCGCATATTGATGTTTAAGAATCACATTCGCCACAAAGCTTTTACCGACAGTTTCACGGTTGCCGTGAATGCGGTTAAAACTATGTGCAATTGACCGCACCCCCTCATTGGGCATAAACACCTTTAGCCCAATAA
>JANMDR010000128.1:0-2415 GCA_031376425.1 Betaproteobacteria bacterium | reverse complement strand
GTGACACTTATAATATTAGTAATAAGTTAGTGCCCGTGCCTTGCCCCAAAATACCCGATAGGCAAATGCGGTGTAAGCAATGATGGCTGGTAGCACCACCATTGCGCCGACGAAAATAATCATTAGCGATTCTTTGGCACTTGCGGCTTGCCATATGGTAATTTTATCGATTACGAGCCACGGAAATAAGCTATAGGCTAGGCCATAAAAAGCGAGACAAAATATGCCGACGCTGGCCGCGAACGGCACCCATGCGCCATATTCATTACCCTCGCGTAAGCGTGTGGGTAGGCGCTTTAAGCTGCGATAGATGGTAAGAAACAGCGCAAGCGTGGTTAGTGGAATGGGCATTAGTAAAAATAAATTAGGCCATGCAAACCATTTGTTAAAAATTTGAGTGCTGAGCATCGGTGTAGCGATAGAAATGGCGGCAATGCCCGCACCTGTTAGCAGTAAACTACCGCGCGCCCATGCTACGGCGTTTAATTGCAATGTGCCCTCAGTTTTAATGATGAGCCACGTTGCGCCTAGCAGGGCATAACCCGCACATAGGCATGCACCTGTAAGCAGCGCAAATGCCCACGCAGCGGCAGTGTCCGCAAAGCCGGTTACGTATAATCCCAACATCAGCCCCTGCGAGAAGGTGGCGAGTAGTGAGCCCGCGTAAAAAACGCGGTTCCATAATACTTTACGGGTGCTGGGTGCCTTGGCGCGAAACTCAAACGCCACACCGCGTAAACTTAAACCCAATAGCATTAACGCCACCGGTAAATATAGTGCCGTTAAAATCACGCCGTGCGCCAATGGAAAAGCAGTTAGTAAAATCCCAACACCAAGTACCAACCATGTTTCGTTAGCATCCCAAAACGGGCCAATTGAAGCGATCATCTGATCTTTTTTCGCATCGTCAGCGCGGCGTAACAAAATACCCACACCTAAATCGTAGCCATCTAAAACCACATAAGCTAACATCGCCAAGCCCATCAATGCTAAAAAGGCCACCGGTAACCAGCCACCATTTGCAAAACTGTCCATGATTAACTCCTATAGTGTTCAGTATTAAGCTAAGTACTTAAGCTAAGTGAAATTGGTGCGCTTGCAGGTGTGGAGTTGATGCTTTTTCCAGCACTGCGCGCGAGGTGAAACACCACGGAAACATAGGCCACAATGAGCGCTAAATATAAGGCGATATACATTGCAAAGGTGCTAGCAATAAGTGCGCTTGGTACGGCTGATGCAGCGCTCGCGGTTTTTAACACACCGTAAACCAAATATGGCTGCCGCCCAATCTCAGTTACATACCAACCCGCCACTGTCGCCACCCAACCCGCAAAGGTCATGCCGACCAAGGCATAGGCCAAAGGTTTAGCCAATATTGGTTTGCGCTTTAACCAATAGACGCATAACCATGACACTATTAACATCATCGTTCCCGTGCCTACCATCACCCGAAATGCCCAAAACACTTGCAACACGGGTGGGTGTGCGCCTTCAAAGTCATTTAGACCTTTTACTTCGCCATTTAAATCGTGGGTAAGAATCAGGCTGGTTATATTAGGTATTTTTAGCTCGGCATGATTGCTGCGTTTTTCCGCGTCGGGCCATGCAAACAAAAGTAACGGTGCGCCCTTCGTGGTTTCCCATAAGCCTTCCATCGCCGCTACTTTAGCGGGTTGGTGTTTCAGGGTGTTTAAACCGTGCATATCGCCCGCAAAAATTTGCAAGGGAATTAATGCGGCAGCAAGATAAACGCCGGTCTTTAAGGTAGCCATGACGCTGGCCGTGCGGTCATGGCGCAACCACCGATAAGCCGAAATGCCAGCCACTAAAAATGCGACTGTTAAACCTGAAGCCAATAGCATATGAGTGAAGCGATATGGGAACGATGGATTAAAAATGATCGCTAACCAATCCGTTGCGTACGCTTTACCATCAATCATTTCGAATCCAGCGGGTGTGTGCATCCACGAGTTAAGTACGATGATCCAGAAGGCCGACAAGGTTGTGCCAGCCGCCACGATGAAGGTAGCTAAGGTATGTACTCGGTTAGAAACACGCTGCTGGCCGAATAGCATAATGCCTAAAAATGTCGCCTCTAAAAAGAAGGCGGTAAGCACTTCATAAGCCAGCAAGGGACCTGCAATATTGCCCACTGTTGCCATAAAGCCGGGCCAATTGGTGCCAAACTGAAAGCTCATAGTGATGCCACTGACAACACCCAAAGCAAAGGTGAGCGCAAAAATTTTTACCCAAAATTTATAAGCGTCTAACCATTTCTCATCTTGTGTGCGGTTATAGCGCAGTTTAAAAAATAGTAATAACCAACCCATCGCGATTGAGATGGTGGGAAACAAAATATGGAAGGTGATATTCGCGCCAAACTGCGCGCGGGCGAGCATGATGGGGTTTAGGTCG
>JANMDR010000097.1:0-20875 GCA_031376425.1 Betaproteobacteria bacterium | reverse complement strand
AGCTTGGTCGTGATGAATCATATGACCGCAGTTATCTATCGTCAGAGATTGGAGCTGCGGTACTTCCGCTAAGCGTGCATCCCAAACCGTTCGTGCGGATTGGCCGCTCCAAAGGTTGAGTAAATCCGATTGCGCGCCCGTTACCCACAAGGTCGGAGCGCTAATGCGTCGCCTACAGGCGGCAATTTCTTCGTCACGATAGAGAATTGGGTTACTGCGTTTATGGGCAACATCGCTCAATAAATGCCATTGCTTATCCATGCCTTCTGCAGCCCAAAAGGCCGCTAGCCAAAGTGCTTTATCAGCCGTTAAACGCGGATTGCTCTTTTGCATTCTTTGCGCGACTTCAGTGAGATTTGCATAGCTGCGCAAGCGTTGCGGCACTTTGAGCTGGTCTAGCCATTTCGCGTATCGCGCCGGTGCTTGATCTGGCGTGGTATCGGGTAGACCAAAGCCCTCAAGATTAATTAGCTTGGCGATGCGCGTTGGCCGCACACCGGCATAAACCATCGCAATATTACCGCCCATGCTGTGGCCGAGTAAATCAACGCTGGTATTCGGTTGCACAATATCGAGTAAGGCATCAAGATCGCCTAAATAATCAGCAAACCAGTAGCTGTCAATATAAGTATTTTGAACTTGCGGTGTTGAAAGACCAAAGCCGCGCCAATCAAATGCAATTACATGCCGATTCGCGTCAAGCGCATCCACCACAAATTGAAATGACGCCCCTACATCCATAAAACCGTGGAGCATGACTAACGGCTTAGCCGTTGGGTTAACTTTTACGGGCAGCCATTGTCTGACCAAATAATTGTAACCGCGCACGGTTACAAATGCGTGGGTACTCTCGCGTATAGGAAGATAGGGCGGCTGTTGATCCATTGTTAAGGATTTACCAGCATCATCTCGCCCAATTGCGCCCGATGATAATGTGCATCGCCATAAGTCATATCAATAGCGGTTAAGCGTTTGAAGTAATGGCTTATCGGCAATTCGTCGGTTACTCCCATACCGCCATGTAACTGTACGGCTTGCTGTGCTACTAAACGTGCCGATTGGCCTACGATTGATTTTGCGGCTGCAATAGTACGGCGGCGTTCAGTAGTATCGGCGGACGCCAATTTAAGAGCTGCTAATATCGCCATCGATCGTGCTTGTTCAGTGGCGATAAACATATCCACCATCTTGTGCTGCAGTGCTTGAAAACTACCAATGGCAACACCAAATTGCTTACGCGATTTTAGATATTCAAGCGTTTGCTCAACTAATGCTGCCATTGCACCAACGGCTTCAGCGCAGTGTGCGGCTATACCTGCATCAATGGCACGTTCAATGGCGGCATATCCCTCGTGCTCCCTGCCAATAAGCGCATCCGCGCTTACATGGACGTTGTTGAGTGTGATTTCGGCTGCACGCAAACCATCGTTAGTTGGATAGCCGCGAATCGTTAAACCAAGCGCATCTTTATTTACAAGAAAAATAGAAATGCCAACTTCATCATCCACAAGCCCTTTGGTGCGTGCGGAGATAATTAAGGTGTCTGCCGAATCGCCGTGCAAGGTCACGGCTTTATGGCCGTTCAATAAGAACCCATCGTCACGCTTTGTAGTAGTGGTTGCAACATAACTTAATTTATAGCGCCCCTGCCGCTCGTGCGCGGCTAGAGCGACTTTAACGCTACCAGTTGATATAGCATTAAGCAGTTGCATGCAACGCGCTTTGCTGCCATCGTTGCCATCGCTGCCATTATTTTCTGCGCCGTATTGCAATATGCTACCGCCTACTACTACTGTAGCAACATAGGGTTCAAGTGCCAAGGCGCGCCCTAAGCATTCCATAACTAACATGGTGTCTTCCGCAGCCGCACCTGTGCCACCTAAATTGCTCTGCGCACCCATGCCACCAAATTGCTCAGCGATACCGATACCCAATAAGCCAAATTCTGCAAAAGCATTCCAGTGGTTTGGCGCTGGCGCTGCGGCTAGTTGTTTTCGCCGTAGGTCGAAGGTGTAGTTTTTGGCTAGATAGCGTTCAAGCGAATCTTTTAGCTGTTGCTGTTCGCCGTTGAGTGAAAATTCCATAATAGTTTCTAACCGATATCTTGAGAGTTAAAAAGGTAGCCTGCCCAGTTTTAGAAGGCCGAGAGCGCCTGCTACAGCCCCAATACGTGCTGTGCCACAATATTGCGTTGGATCTCGTTAGAACCACCAAAGATACTAAGCTTGCGCATATTAAAATAGTTAGGGGCAGTTGTTGCTGTATAGTCCGCGCCGATGTTATTACCAAGCCAGTTCGCATCAAACGTTTCTGGCAGATGCGCCAACGCTTCGGGACCTGCTGCATACATTGTCAGTTCAAATATAGACTGCGCAATTTCCGTACCGCGAATTTTGAGTATTGATGCTTCTGGCCCCGGAGCGCCGTTTTTCGTCATTGCTGCCAGCGTGCGCATAAGCGTCATTTCGTGCGCGATGACTTCCATTTCACACTGTGCCATGCGATCACGAAAACGCGGGTCTTCGATCAAGAGTTTGCCATCAGCCATTTCGGTGCGGGCAATATATTGCAAACGCTGCATGAGCTGCTTGCAGAGTGACACGACATTAAGGCCGGTGCGTTCATGCGAAAGCAAAAACTTTGCGCAGGTCCAACCTTTATTTTCTTCGCCTACCAAATTCGTGATGGGTACTTTTACGTTATCGAAAAAGACTTCATTTACTTCGTGTTCACCGTCCAACATAATAATCGGTCGCACACTGACACCCGGTGATTTCATGTCGATCAATAGGAAAGAAATACCTTGTTGGGCGCGACCTTCGGTTGACGTGCGTACGAGGCAGAAAATCCAATCGGCAAATTGGGCTTGGGTAGTCCAAATTTTCTGACCGCTTACAATGTAATGGTCACCCATTCGCTCAGCCTTGGTTTTGAGCGATGCTAAGTCTGATCCTGAGCCGGGTTCGGAATAGCCCTGACACCAAAAATCTTCACCACGTAAAATGCGCGGTAGAAAATGAGCTTTTTGTTCTGGCGTGCCAAACGCCATTAATACCGGCGCGAGCATTTTTTGACCAAACGCAATTAAGCCTGGTGCGCCAAATTCGAGACACTCACCTTCGAAAATAAAAAGTTGCGTATGATTTAATGCCATACCGTCGTAGGCTTGAGGCCAGTAGGGGCTGCCCCAGCCGTGATCAAATAAAATGCGTTGCCAGCGCATAAAATCGTCACGCACCATGCGCTTACCATGGAGTACTTTGTGCGCGATATCAGCCGGTAAGTGTTGTTTTAAAAAAGCCCGTACTTCTTGCCGAAATGCCTGATCTTCATCGGAATAATTTACATTCATTGCTAACTTCCAAGTTTTAAATTGCTGCCTGAAGATGCTTTATATATAGCCATCTTCAGGGGGGGTGAAGCAAAAATTTAGCAAACTTCAAATAAGCCAGCGGCACCCATACCACCGCCGATACACATGGTGATCACTACATATTTCACGCCACGTCGCCTGCCTTCAATTAGCGCGTGACCCACCATACGTGCACCTGACATCCCGTAAGGGTGACCAATCGCAATTGCACCGCCATTAACATTCAAGCGCTCATCGGGAATCCCTAATTTATCGCGACAATAAATGACCTGTACTGCGAAAGCTTCGTTGAGCTCCCATAAGCCAATATCATCTATTTTTAATCCAGTGCGCGCCAGCAAACGGGGGATTGCAAACACCGGACCAATGCCCATTTCGTCGGGCTCACATCCGGCAACTGCAAAGCCACGAAAAATACCTAATGGTGCCAAGCCGCGCTGCTCGGCAAGCTTAGCGTTCATTACTACGCATGCTGAGGCACCATCAGAAAATTGACTGGCATTACCAGCCGTAATGACGCCACCTTCCACAGCCGAACGAATCTTTGCCACACCTTCAATGGTGGTGTCCGCACGTATGCCTTCGTCTTCAATGGCGGTAACTTCCTTCGTGCCTAGAGCACCGGTTTTTGGATCAGGCGCACCCATGGTGACAGTGATTGGTGCTATTTCAGCGTTAAACAGCCCCGCAGCACGCGCTGCCGCTGCACGCTGTTGGCTGCGCACACCATAGGCATCCTGTAGGTCTTTCGGTACCTTATAGCGTTTGGCTACAATCTCGGCCGTTTCCAACATATTAAGAAAAAAGTCTGGCCGATGCTGCACCATCCATTCGTCTTTTAGATAATGCATATTGATATTAGCTTGAACACAGGATATCGATTCAACGCCACCCGCCACCATGACTGGCACCGCATCAACAATCACGCGCTGCGCGGCCATGGCTATTGCTTGTAGACCCGAAGCGCATTGCCGGTCAACGGTAGTGCCACCCGCTGTTACGGGTAAGCCAGCACGCATGGCAGCGTAGCGGCCAATGTTTAGCCCTGTAGCGCCTTGGGGGAGGGCGCAGCCCATGATTACATCTTCAACCTCGCCAGCATCAATGCCTGCGCGTTTTACTGCATGTTCAATGGCGTGTCCGGCAAGCGTTGCGCCATGCGTCATATTGAAACTGCCGCGCCATGATTTAGCCAATGGTGTGCGAGCAGTGGAAATAATTACAGCATCAGTCATGTTGAGTCCTTTAAGTTTAAGCGTTGTTGAAGGACTTACCTTCAGCAGCCAAGGTTGAAAGTAATGCGGCAGGCTGCCAGAATGTAGCGCTTGCGGCGTTTAATTTTGCGAAGCCTTCCATCGCCCGTGCAACACTCATTAGACCAACGCTATCAGCGTAAAGCATTGGGCCGCCGCGATAGGCGGGGAAACCATAACCAAAAATATAAACAATGTCGATATCTGATGCGCGTTGGGCGATGCCTTCTTCTAAAATCCGCGCGCCTTCATTCACCAACGCAAAAACGCAACGTTGTACAATTTCCGTCGCGCTTATCTTTCGTGGTGTGATGCCTAGCGCTTGACGATGCGCGTCAACAATTGCGGTAACTGCTGGATCAACAATGGCGTTGCGACGGCCTTTCTCGTAGGCATACCAACCAGAGCCTGACTTTTGCCCGAATCTGCCGGCCTCACACAAAGCGTCGGCAATGGCTGCCGATATAGGAACAACAGCCTTCTCCGCCCGTTGACGTTTTCTAATGGCCCAACCAATATCATTACCCGCAAGGTCGCCCATGCGGAAAGGCCCCATGGCAAAACCAAACTTTTCTAGTGCTGAATCAATCTGTGCCACGGACGCACCTTCAGCCAACATATTGATTGCTTCAGATGAATAAGCACCGATCATGCGATTGCCAATAAAGCCATCACACACACCAGATATGACTGCTGTTTTGCGGATTTTCTTAGCTACTTGCATAATGGTCAGCAGCACGTCGTCCGCAGTTTTTGCGCCGCGTACCACTTCTAGTAACTTCATCACATTGGCCGGACTAAAGAAGTGCGCACCCACAACATCCTGCGGGCGTTTGGTAAATGCGGCAATCTGATTTAAGTCTAAGGTTGAAGTGTTAGAAGCTAAAATAGCACCGGGCTTGCACACAGCATCCAATTTTTCAAATACTGCTTTTTTGACACCCATTTCTTCAAACACGGCTTCAATCACGAGGTCGGCATTGCTTAAGTCATCATAGCTGAGCGTGGGTTTTAGCAAGGCCATTTGGGCGGCGGCTTTTTCCGCTTTCATCTTGCCTTTTTTTATACGACCCTCAAAAAAATCGCTGATATGTTTTACGCCGCGATCAAGTGCTTCTTGTTTGGTTTCCAGCATGGACGTGGGTATGCCAGCCAGCAGAAAATTAATAGCGATGCCGCTGCCCATCGTTCCCGCCCCGATGACGCCAACGCTAGCAACGGTTCTCAGCTTGGCTGTTTCGGCAACACCGATTACTTTTGAAGCTTGGCGTTCGGACAAAAATAAATGTCGTAACGCGCGTGATTCATCGCTCATATAAAGCTCTAAAAATAACTTGCCTTCCGTTTTAATGCCCACATCAAATGGCTGGTTTACGGCAGCTTCAACCGCGTCGATACACTTTAGCGGCGCAGGGTAGTTTTTTGACATGGCACCAACGGCATTGCGCGCAAACATAAAGAGTGCATCTGCTTTTGGATGGCTTGCTTTCAGGTCGCGTATTTTTTTCAACGCCCGTTTTTCAATAATTACTGTTTGCGCGAAAGCTAGTGCGCCCTGCAGTAAATCACCTTCGATAAATTGGTCGAATAACGGTGTGGCTTTTAGTGCGTCTGAAGGAATTGTCTCACCAGAAACGATCATGTTTAAAGCAGATTCCACACCAATAATGCGCGGTAAGCGTTGCGTGCCGCCAGCGCCTGGCAATAAACCAATTTTAACTTCTGGTAATGCAATTTGAGCACCACTTATTGCGACGCGAAAATGGCAGCCTAAAGCAAGTTCTAGCCCGCCACCCATACACGCGCCGCCAATGGCAGCAATCACGGGTTTGCTAGATGACTCAATAAAATTAATGAGCGTGTGCAAACTAGGTTCAGCAAGTGCCGCTGGTGTGCCAAATTCGCGAATATCAGCGCCGCCAGAAAATGCCTTGTCCGAGCCGATTAAAATCACGGCCAATACGTTGGTATCAGCCTCGGCTTTCCGCACATTTTCTACAATGCCGGCCCGCAAGCCATGGGAAAGCCCATTTACCGGGGCGTTATCGAACTGGATCACAGCCACGTTACCGTGAAGGTTGTAATGCGTATTTTTCATCATATTTCCTATTTTCAGCAGTGTTTTTGCTGTGACCCTGTAAGGTCGCAACGCGGATTATCCAAACATATGTGTATTGAAGATGCCATACACTAATGTATTTTAAATGTGCAGTCAACTTTTATTAGTACGACGGTGCTTATTTATCCGTCACTTTTCCACAATTCAATATTGAAACAGACCTGTATACGGAAATTTTTAGGAATATATTGTTATCTGTTCCGCCTGCAGCAATCGCTAGTCTTCGCTCTGGTGCAATGCGCTTTGCAAGTATCCATCTTTGCGATTGCGCTTAAGTGCGGCCACAAAGTTTGGAAAATCTAGTCCAAAGCGCTTTTTCATCGCAGCGGCTTGGTTCTGCATCCAACGCCAGCGTGGTTCAAATGCACCATCGCGAAATGCAAATACGATATAGTTACCGTCATGCGCAAGCGGGACAGAAATTGTATTGCCCGAAAATGCATTAGAGATACCCTGCAAATGCCTTAATCTAGTCGCTTTTGAACCAACTATATTGGCTGTCAAAATCCCTTTTGACGATAAATTTTTGCGTACTTCTAAGTAAAAATTTTGGGTAATATCGGCAACCGATTCGCCATCTTTATCAAATGCATCCAGCATAATCACGTCAGCCAGCACGCGATTAGTGCTTAGGTATTGGCGCGCGTCTTCGTGCACTACTTGCAACCGCGCATCGTCGGGTGGCAGCATAAATTGATCACGAAACGCAATTACATCCTGATTAATCTCCACTACCGTAATAGTTGTCGTAGGCAGGTGGCTGTAGCAGAATTTAGCCAACGAACCACCACCCATACCAAGCATCAGAATATGTGGCGGTTCAGGGTTGAAAAGTAGCGCGCTCATCATCATGCGTGTGTAATCAAATTCAAGCACATCAGGCGCATTTAATCGCAAGGCACTCTGCGTAAGCGCACGCGTAAAGTATAAGCTGCGTACGCCATCAACCTCGATAATAAATGGTTTGTGGTAATTGTTGTTTAGCAACTGCGCAATGATTTTTGTGGTGTCGCAATCAGCGGATTCAAGCAGACGTAACACGCCTCCTTCATCAGGAAAGGGATTGGGAATCGCAATCATACGTTTGTATAAAGACTAGTTATGGAGGCTAGCAGCCTGTCGGACTATGGCAATCGGAAGGAAAATTTGGCTGCGCCGAGCCAGATTTTGCCCATTTTTTACGTCAATATCGAGCATATTGACTCAAAAATGGGTGAAATATGGGTCGCGCAGGCGAATTTTAGGCCGATTTAGCCATAGTCCGACAGGCTGCTAGTTAAACAAGCACTTGGCGGGTGGAGGAAAACCATTGCTGTACTTGCGTATCAAGTTGTGCATCAATCATGGCGGCAGGGCGCTTACCATGCGGGCAGGGTAGCCGCGGTGTAGTGCCAAACAGGCGGCAAATGATGGGACGTTCCGCGTATACGGTACAGCCCTTTTTACTCAGGCTATCGCCTAAATGAGGACAGTTTAAATCCTGCAATGCCGCTTCGTGCTTGGCTGCGCTTATTACCGGCATGGCAAATAGCTCTTCGCTTGATGCAGTAACTGGTCCACAGCAATCATGGCAGCCGGGAATGCATTCGAAGGCGGGAATGCGCGCTCGAAAAAACTGAATTTTTTGCTGATTGCTACGCATGGCGAAAATGCACCTATACTTTTTAAAAATTGAATTTGCTAGGTTAGTAAAAACATAATACCTTGAATAGGCTCAATTTTAAGACACTATCAAGGCATTATTTAAAATTGAAAGCCTTCTTTACTGCTTAAATAAATGGAAATACTGCCGTGATACCCGCAGGGTCTCAGTATGATTTTTTAAATGAATGATTAATATCTCTGGGCCTTCACGCACGGCACGATCTACAGCTGCGGCATTTACAATCGTACCGCGATGAATCTGCCAAAACGCCTCTTCATCCAAGCCGTCCACCAACTCCTTTAGGGGGGTGCGCACTAGCGCCTCACCTTTCTGCATGACGATGCGAGTGTATTTGGTGTCGGACTGAAAAAACAGAACGTCATCGATATTGATCAGTTTAGTGGCGTTGCCTAATGAGGCGCGCAGCCATTTAAGCTTTTTGTTGGCGGCTGGATGTGGAGCGCGATTAAGCAAATCCGCCAAAATGTTCGAAATATCTGGCGGCGTTTCTACCTGCAGGCGTAGCTTTATCCGCGTGATAGTTTGCGTAAGACGATCGATTCTACCGGTTTTAATATGTAATCTACGGCACCGCTTTCGAATGCCTTTACCGCAAATTCATCATAGGCAGTTACAAACACCACATGCATGCTATTGGCTAATTCGGCGGCGACCTCCAATCCCGTTTTACCGGGCATTTGAATATCTAAAAACGCGATATCGGGTTGGTGTTGTGCGCTCATGGCAATGGCTTCCACACCGTTGCGTGCTTCAGCCAAAATAGTGAGTTCTGGCCACGCAAGGTTGAGCGTTTTACGCAAGCGGGTGAGCATTAAGGGTTCGTCGTCGGCAATGATGGCGGTTGGCATAGAGGTTCGTAAATTAGAAGTTGAGAGTTTTTTCGTCAGCAGCTGAATTGGCTATGGTGTCGCTGGAAGATGCCTGTACCTTGGGCAACAGCAGGGTTGCTACAAAGCCTGTCTCTCCCGCAGCAGCGGCTACAGTTAGCATTGTGGTGTCACGATACATGGCCTGTAGGCGTTCGCGAATGTTATCGAGACCTACGCCGCCTTCTGTTGCGTTGACGCCTTCAGATGCTCGTTTGGACGTGTTTAGACCCATACCGTTATCGGCTACGCGTAAGCCGATTTTTTCGCCCTGCGCAAACGCGGTAACGGTAATTTGTCCGCCGTTTACTGCGGGTTCTAAACCATGCTTAATCGCATTTTCAACCAGCGAAATTAGCATGGCTGGTGGCACACTTAAACTTGCCATTTCGGGAGGTAGATCAAGGCTAAATTGCAAGCGGTCACCCATACGCACTTTCATGATGTTCAAATAGGCCTGCGCCATAGCAAATTCGCGCTCCAATGTGGTGCTCTCGTTGCGCAGACCGGTTAAGCCGCCACGTAAAAATGTGATAAGTTGCGCGATGAGTGCTGCCGCCGCGGGCGCACCGTTTTCGGCTAATTCCTGCACACTAGCCAAAGTATTGAATAGAAAATGCGGCTCTACTTGCGCCTGCATCAGTTTTAGACGACTCTCAGTTAATTGACGCGCTAATTTCTCCGCGTTAGCTTGTTCTTGCAACGCCTTGTTGGCACGCTCAACCTGCTGGCGGCGGATATGCAAAATGAGCAGTATTACGCCACCTTCTATCATCGCAAAGAGCAGGGTAGCGCCAATGGCAACACCAGCTAAGCGCTGGAATTTAACCAAGGCGTGATCCCAGCCGCCACTCAGGTACAAACCGGAAAATAAGCCGAGTAGTCCGCCCAACACGGACAAAATAATTAGCCCAAGCATTGACTTTCCGCTGGTGAATTTACGCTTTTCAAGCCGTTGCGCCGCACCAAACCAAGCCGACATCAAACTAAAAAGCACAACGATAACCAATATCAACACAATGACTGCTAATTCATATAAGTTGCGACCAGGGCTCATGAGTGAAATGGACGCGGTAATTGCCCCAACTAACGCTCCCAAGCCCAACAAAAGTTGTAGCCAATTTTTTTTCGTCCACGCTTCAAACGCAGCGACCTCTATACGTTCTGAAGGCGAAAGTTTTGCCATTGCGTGATTGTCCAGCGCCATGTACCAGCTCGATAAAG
Source organism: Betaproteobacteria bacterium (assembly GCA_031376425.1). Lineage (GTDB taxonomy): Bacteria > Pseudomonadota > Gammaproteobacteria > Burkholderiales > Usitatibacteraceae > JANMDR01. Next base: position 10,374 of record JANMDR010000097.1, on the reverse strand, counting down.
TATTTTTGATGTTTATCACGGGTTGATCTTTCGACTCTAAGCAAGGGTTTGAGAATAGCGGCTAGCAGCGTAATCGCGCAAATTGTTTGTGACCAATGACGAATAGCTGAGACCAATCACCGATTTTATGCAGTTGCCTATATTTTGCGATATTGTCGTAAGCCACGAAGTAATGAACTCGCTTCGATTGGAAAAAGCCCGCTTTTCAGCGGGCTTTTTAAATGCAGCAAACTACTAATTGTGCTTATTTTTTTACTTCACCGCTTGCTGCCATTTTCGCCACCTTTGCAAAGTCTGCCGCTTTGATGATGGTGATGTTCGCGGGGTTGATGTGCTTGCGCAGGGCAGCGTTCACATCAGCGGTAGTTAGCGCTGCAATCTTTGCTTCGGTCGCGGCGCTGAAGGCATAGGTGCGGCCAAAGTACAGGTTGTTTGCCAAGCTACTTACAAGTCCGGCGTCTTGAGCGCGGCTCTGGAGACGCTGCTGGAGCACGCCAGACTTTGCGGCAGCAACTTCAGCATCTGTAAAGCCATCTTTCAAGGCTTTCGCGATTTCATCGTTAAATGCAGCTTCCACTTTGTTAATATTTTGTGGTGCAGCAATGGCGTTAGCGACGAAGGATGAGCTGCGATCTGTCGCACTGATGTTTAAGTTTGAACCAACACCGTAGCTCAGACCATCTTTTACCCGAATCCGCACGGTTAAACGTGAATCAAAGCCAGCACCGCCGCCTAGTATGTAGTTAGCGATTGTTAAGGCTTGTGCATCGGCATCATCGTCGCGCATATCGATATTGAGACGTGCTAAAAATGTTCCATTTTCCTTGTCCGGTGTTTCAATAGCACGATTCGTTGGCGCAACTGATTGGTAAGGCACTATTTCGCGCACATAGGGTACGGCACCTTTCCAATTAGCAAAGGCTTCTTTTAACACGGCAGCGACTGTAGCCTCGTCAAAATCACCAACGATGGCAATTTCTCCCCTATCTGCCGCATAGAACTGTTTATGGAAGGCTTTAATTTGCGCTAAGGTAACTGCCTTGATGTCTTCTTCTGATTCCGCAATCGTCGGAGAATAGCGTGGATGACCGCGCGGTACAGTGTTGAAGTGTTGGCTTAATGCGATAGAAGCGAGTGCGGATGGATCGCTCTTCTGTGATTCTATGTTCGTCAGAGACTGTTTCCGCAATTCTTCAAACTCGCTTTCAGGAAAAATCGGCTCACGCATTACATGCGCGGCTAATTTAATGGCATCAGCTAAATTTGCCTTGGTAGTTTGCATCGTTGCGTTTGCAGTGGCATTGCCGCCACTAATGCCGCCTACGATTTTTAGTTTCGTAAATTCATCGGCCAGTTGTGCACGGGTAAACTTAGATGTGCCACGTGACAATAAAGAACCAGTAAATTGCGAAATGGTTGATTTGCCAAACAGTAATTTTTCATTACCCGCGCGAATTCTAATGCGCACATTTACAGTCTCGCCCCGAGTTTTTTTGGAAAGTAAGGAAACGCGCATGCCATCAATATCAATAGTTTTAGTACGCTTGTCGATATTGGTATTTGATGGATCAAACACTTCTGCGAGCGACACGGTATCTTTGCCTTTGAAGTTCTTCAGCACTTCAGCCGCCGTTGGTGCTTCGGCAATTTCGGCGCGTTGTGGCATATCTTCTGGCTGGAAAATACCAGTTACGCGGTTATCACGTTTGTAGTATTTAGCGGCAGTGGCAACTACCTGCTCAGCCGTAACATTTGCGGCAATATCACGGGCATGGAAGAATAAGCGCCAATCACCTAGCGCGATGTATTCGGACATCTGTAGCCCGATACTTTCGTGGTTTGTTAATGCACGCTCCGAGGCATTGGCAATGTTTTGCCGCACGCGATCCATTTCAGCTTTTGTTGGTGGACTCTTGGCAAAGTTTTCTACCGAGTTTGTTAGTGCAGTCTGTACTGGCTCAATGGGCTCACCCTTTTTAACGATGGCTCCTGCTAGATGCAATGTGCCGTCAGTTCCTGTAAACGGGAATGCCAATACTTGTACAGCTTTGCCAGTGGTGACTAATTCTTTGTGTAAGCGACCATTTGCGGTATCAGCAAGCATGAAGTTAATAAAGCTAATGGCATCATTATCAGGATGCAATGCGCCAGGCATTTTGTAGCCGAGCACAACGGCTTGAAAATCACCTTTGCGACGTACGTAAAATAGTCGTTCGCCATCTTGTGTGGGCTCAACCGTCCATAGCTTTGGTAATACCCGCGTTGGTTTTGGAATGGCACCGTAGTATTTGCCAATGAGTGCTAGTGTTTTTGCTTCATCAAATTTTCCGGCCACCATCAGCACTGCATTATCAGGTTGATAGTATTGGCGATAAAACGCCTGCAAATTTTCAATTTTTACGTTTTCAATATCGGAACGATTGCCGATGGTGGAGTTACCATAATTGTGCCAATCGTAAGCCACGCTTTGTAGGCGCTTAACCAGTACGGCAACAGGATTATTTTCACCAGATTCGTATTCATTGCGCACAACGGTCATTTCAGTATCAAGGTCTTTCTTAGCTACAGGCGAATTCACCATGCGATCAGCTTCAAGCTGTAAGGCCCAATCTAGGTTTTCCTCACTGGATTGAAACAATTGAAAATAGTTAGTGCGATTTTGACTGGTGCTGGCGTTATAGCGCATTCCACGTTTACTGTGCTGCGTTGCAATATCTGGATTCTTAACTGTGCCTTTAAATAATAAGTGTTCCAGCAGGTGCGCCATGCCAGTTTCGCCATAGTTTTCATGGCGAGAACCGACCATATAAGTCATATTTACTAAAGCGGTCGGCTTGGATTGATCGGGAAACATCAAAACGCGCAAGCCGTTAGGTAATTTGTATTCGGTAATGCCTTCGGTTGCGGTTACTTTTTCAGGCATGGTAGCGCTTACAGTTTTGGTCGAGGATGGTGTCGTTGCTTTTGCAGCTGGCGCGACTTTGGATGAGCTTGTTTTAGATTGTGTCGGCAATGCACTCTTTGTTTCTTGCGCAATTACGGTTGGTGCAATCAAAGCGCTTGCTGAAAAAAGCGCCGCGCTCAGAATAGCGTGATGCATCGTGATGCTATTTTTAGTTGCTTTAAACATGGTTTCTGTTGTCCTGTTGTGACGCGCTTGAAACTTTAAGTTAAGACGCAAAGTAGACTGGCTAAAAATTCTAGCGTGCAGCATTTTAACCTATTGTGAAATTTCTGTTCGGGTGTTTCGTCGCATTTTATTTTCGATTTGGTCGTTAAAACTCTGGTGATGCGATAATAGACGCCTACTAATTATTTATGCAGCCTAAAGCTGCTTCAGGCTATCGAAACTATGAATAACGCAAACGTTTGGAAACTCGCCGCGCGCGCCGAAAAAATGAATCCTTCGGTGATCCGTGAAATTCTTAAAATCACTGAGAAGCCTGGAATCATAAGCTTTGCGGGTGGCCTACCCTCAGCAGATACTTTTCCCGTAGCCGAAGTAGCTGACGCCTGTGCCAAGGTGTTGCGCGAAGACGGTCGTGCCTCGTTGCAATACGCGGCAAGTGAAGGCTATGCACCTTTACGCGAAGAAATTGCGAAAATGTTGCCGTGGGATGTAGAAGCTTCGCAGGTTTTGATCACTACCGGTTCGCAGCAGGGCTTAGATTTAGCCGCAAAAATTTTGATTGATGCCAATAGCAAGATTTTGGTTGAGACGCCAACCTATCTTGGTGCTTTGCAGGCCTTCACACCAATGGAACCTAAGGTTGTCAGTGTAGAAAGTGATGGCGCTGGCGTGAATGTGGACGACTTCGCTGCCAAAGCGCAAGACGCACGTTTTTTGTATGTGCTGCCGAACTTTCAAAACCCCACGGGTCGTACGATGACGGAGCCGCGTCGTGCGGCGCTATCAGCGAAAGCGCGTGAGTTAAACGTGCCTTTGCTTGAAGATAATCCTTATGGCGAATTATGGTTTGACACACCGCCTCCACCTACGCTTACATCCCGTAATCCGGATGGCTGTTTGTATTTGGGATCATTCTCAAAAGTGTTGGTGCCCGGCTTGCGCTTAGGCTATCTTGTCGCCCCAAAAGCCTTGTATCCAAAGCTTCTACAAGCAAAACAAGCGGCAGATTTGCATACGCCAATCTTTAATCAGCGCGTAGTGTATGAAGTAATGCAGAACGACTTTTTAGAGCGGCATGTGCCCACAATTCGCGCCAAATACCATGCCCAACGTGATGCCATGTTGGAAGCCCTAGACCGCGAATTAACTGGTACTGGCATTACTTGGAATCGTCCAATTGGCGGTATGTTCTTGTGGGTGCGCTTACCCGAAGGCATGAATGCCGTGGCATTGTTACCAAAGGCGGTTGAGCGTGGTGTGGCTTTTGTACCCGGCGCGGCGTTTTACGCCGATGCGGGCGATCCTTGCACGCTACGTTTATCGTTTGTCACACCTACTATTGCCCAGATTCATCAAGGTGTTACCGCGTTAGCTTCAGTGTTGCGCGAAGCGTTGTAGGCTGAGCTTCGGTGCTGCGCGAAGCATTATAGAAGAGCGTCGCTTATGCCGCAATCATTAAAATCTTGGTTGGTGATTGCGGTCTTGCTAATTGCTGGTTTTTATTTTTCGCATAATCGGGGTGTGCAAAAGCGGCTTTCCAGCACAGGGCCGGTAACCGAGGCACCCTTGCAAACCGCTACTGTTATGGCGCCGTTGCAAATAGATGGTTATGATATTGAACCTGTTGCGCGCTATGAAATTCGCGCCAAGGTTTTGTCTACCGAGCGCTACCGCATGGGACGCGAGGCAGATTTATCACCGATTGATTTAGCCCTTGGCTGGGGGCCGATGTCGGACAGTACGATTGTGGATCAGTTAAGCGTTAGCCAATCCAACCGCTGGTACTTTTATCGTTGGTCTGGCGATGCGCCAGCCGATCCTAATGTGCTGGCCAACACGTCGGCAAACACGCATATCGTCCCCATCGATAAAGCGCTTAAAAAGCGCCTACTCAACATCAAAGTAGGCGAAGTTGTAAAGCTGAAAGGTCACTTGATTAATGTGAAACACAGCGACGGCTGGACGTGGCAATCATCGCTGTCTCGCGAAGACCGAGGTAATGGTTCGTGCGAGTTGATGTTGGTAGAAGATTTTTCTATAGAGTAAGGTGAGTAGGTATCTTGCCGCATAAAGCTCAGGTGCTAATCGCGCAAGTTGCTTGGTTCTAAAGCATCGCCGCCACATCAAATGACCACGTTAATTTGGCAAATACTTCGTTTTGACGACGCGTGGAGGTTTTACCATCGCCGCCAATTTCTACACCTCTTGATGTAGTAGCACCTACGTACAGCGTGGTGCCTAGACTGCGTAGGTGACCGTAAACGATCGATAACACTTCAGTCTTATCTTTGGTGTTGTTCACGGTTGCGTAGAATGCACCGGTGCGCTTAACGCTATTGCTTTGTGCGATCAATCGCAAGTTATCTCGCGCAGTAAGGTGGTATACCGACACGACTTGTATGGCTCGTTCGCGCTGCGCTAATTCCGCACCATTTGCGAAAGCTTTGTTGCCTAAGGCGGATTCATCAATGCGCGGCTCAATTGAAAAGCGGTTCGAAATTCGGATCGTCGCATTAGCCCCTAGGTAGAAGCCGCGTCTGATGGTATTGGTGCCGATGTCGCCGCGGTCGCCTATCGCAGTTTCCACATAAAAACGTGAAAGCCACGTACCGGGATTGCCTTCAAAGAAGGCGTAGACTTGGTCGCGTTTTAGCGGGTCGCCTGCTTTTTGATAGCGAATTTTTGTGTTGCCGCGCCACTCAAAACCAAAGTATCTGTCATTTGGAAGTGCAAAAAATACCCCAGGTTTCGCTTCTTGGAATAGTACTCTGCCATCGTCGTCAACGCGACGATTTAAATTTAGATATGGGGAGACTTCGTTGAAGAAGCCGACGTCTACCCATTTGCGTTGAAATTCCTGATAAAAATTGGTGTAACCCGCTTGACTAAAAAACCCGTTGTCGGCGCGAAATCCGCGCCCGACCTGTTCGGTGCTGCCAAATATTGACCACTTGGCGTCGCGATAACTATAATCTAGCAAAGCGGCATAGTCGTTGTTGGGAACACCGGCATCGCGCAGATTACGTGGATCTTTGGTAAAACTGCCGAGTGCTTGACCCCGTACACGAGTTTCGCCTGTTGGCCGCCACACAAAATCTACGCCTGCTACGCGGTTGCTGGCACTGGCTTGGCCTTGGCTACTTTCATAAGTGCGGTCAGTAATTAACCCGCCGATTGACCACGCACCGGCCTGCGTGCGAATGCGGCCAATTGTTGCTTGCGATTTTGTGCCTTGGCTGGAGAAGCCTGTACTAAGGGCGCTTGGAAGCAGGATGAAGCCTTTGCCATCGTCGCGCACAGTGAGTACAGTGAAGTCGGTACCACCACCGCGTTGGGTTAAGCGCGCGCCCCAAGCCGGGTCATTGATACTGCGGGTGTAAATTGCGCCATTGAACGGTGTTGATAGAATATCCGCACCTTCAAGGAAGAACGGGCGTTTTTCTGGGAAGAACAAGGCAAACTGTGCATTGCTGGCAAGCTGCGGGGAATCAAGTTCTACCTGTGAATAATCGGGGTTAATAGTGGCATCAAAAACCAAATCAGAACGTGGCCTAAATTTGGCATCTACGCCTACTACAAAGTTAGTTTTATTACTTTTACTACCACCGTTAAATTGATCGCTACCGCGACGCAAGGTGAGTTGTGGAATTACCGTTAATTCACGGCCTGCGGGCAACTCCTTCATGCCTTCTAAAGATTGTGCGTAGCAAAGAAAACAGCTAGAGTCGCGCGGAATACGGGCGTTGGCGAAGCGATACTGCTCACCCCGGGAAATGCCGCGCACAATTTGAATACTCCAAGTGGCAGAGGGAGGATCGGAGTAACGCAATGTCGAAAACGGAATGCGTACTTCCGCCGTCCAGCCTTTATCATTGCGGTCGGTGCGCACTTCAAATTCAAAGTCTGGCGAATAATCTTCGTTGGTTGTGTCCTCATTAAATAGGCCGTCGCCAATAGCTCCTGCTGCATTAAAGCGGAAAATTTGCGCAAATTTACGGGTGCCAACCGGATCAATATGCAGTGCAATTAAATCTTGCGCGCCATTAACTTGATCGCGTCGTTCAAGCGGCGCATTAATTTTGCTAGGATCAGGATCAAGCGCATTAATGGCGATATAGAGTGCATGTTTGTCGTAGGCAATGCGTGCTTCAGTGTCGTATTTAGCGGTCGCTGCATCGCGTGGCCGATATTCATAGAATTCCGTCATCGGTTTTATGCGTTGCCAAATGGCGTCGTCAAGTTTTCCGTCTATGATAATCGTTTCATTTGCTTGTAATTGCGTGGCTGTGATAGGTGCATTACGGCGCTCTACGGGGGTTTGTGCCAGAGCTGATGATATGCTCTGCGTCAATACAAATCCAACCATCGCTGCTGAGGCGCTTAAACTTAAATTATTTTTCATTGATGTGCCGATACTCGGTTGATTGTGCCCACAGCGTAACGCGTTGGCCGTTATCTTTTAAGCTTAATGCGATGATTTGCAGAAATTTAGGGTTCAATTGCGAGTTTTAGGGATAGAGTATGAGTATGAGGGTGGTTGCAACTTAATTTTAGCTATTTAATGAGCGTTGGAGCAACGGCCTCATTGGGCGTTGCGCTAGGTTTGTTGTTAGTAGCAGAACGCTTGCCAATGAGCTCTTTACCGTTTTGCAGTAATGTCATAGATTCAACAGCGCCAGTGCTTACGCGTGTAAAGATCAATTTTGCGGTGATCACTTTAACCGAAAAGCGATCTTTCTCGTCCGCAATAATCTCAAATTCTGACTGACCAGTTGCTTGGGCAAAATAACTTTGATCGCGTTCAAAAACACGAATGGCGAAGCTGGGGCTAAATACATATTCGCCAATATAATCACCAAAAGCACTGGCTTCAAGCTTAAAATTATTTACAGCACGTTTTTTGCCGCGTTCAGCACCGCCGCCTTGCAGCCATAGCACTGATTCAATGATACCTTCTTTGTTTTTTTCAAAACGGGCGAGAGCGTCAAACTCTTTTGGATAATACATCCCGTTTGAATCTACAAATAGCTCCGTGCGCTCTCGGCCGGGCGTATACACAAATAAGCGGCTCCCACTTCCCGTGCCTTCACGGGCAAATTTCAGCACCACATTGGGCAATTCGTATTCACCCACCACGCCATCAACAGCGGCGCTGTCTAGGCTGGCGGTCAGCCGTGGTTTGGACAGCGGAAACTCTTTGCTGGCGAGATTGAAGCCCAAGTCATCAATAGCAATGGCGCTGTCGGCTAACACGACTGCACCGCGACCCGTTGCGGGGTCAAAGCCCATAAAGGCGTGAAAACCTGCTGTTTGACCGTTGTGAAACACGACAGTTGAACCGTTGCGGGTGATGCGATGCCATCCATAACCAATATCTATCGAGCCTTGTGCTGCGCGTTGTTTGCTATGCGCTTTTTTAAGTGCCATACCAATAGCTGACTTCGCCAATACCCCTTCTGGGTTATTATAAATTTCTAAGTTGGCCTCCAGAAATTTTTGCATATCTGGAAGTGTTGACTTGATACCGCCCATACCCGCTAAATCTGCGTAGAAACTCCAGTGCGAAACCACTTTGCCTGATGCACTGTGCGGGGTGGCCATGCGTGCGGGAGGGGTTAAGCTTGTGGTATCGATCATTTTAAGCGGCGCGGCAATGCGTTCTATCATGGCTTCATTAAAATCGCGTTGGGATTGCACCGAGAGCATGCGCGAAAGTAAAAGCCCACCAAAGTTTGAGTAGACATATTTGCTGCCAGGTTCATAGCTAAGCGTTACGTCTGCAAGAGATTCGGTGATGGTGTTAGTGTCGAGCTCAGCGTAAAAGTTCGCGGTATTGGTCGGCTTATAGCGGCTTGGCAAACTGGGTAAGCCCGAAGTGTGGGTGGTGAGATCGAGCAGGGTAATCTCTCGCCCTTTAAAATCAGGTATCTTCAAACCAGGTGGTAAGTATTTTTTGATAGGATCGCTGCTATTTACTTTGCCGCGCAGTTCTAGATCGGCTAGTAAAGTGCCCATAAACGCTTTGGAAATCGAACCGATTTCAAATACGGTGGTGGCATCTACCTTACGTTTGGTATCGGCTGCATTAGCGCAAAAATAAGCTGTTTCAGCCTTAATGCCTTTGCCCGGCACGGCTACCACCGCCACGCAGGCACCGGATAAATCGTTGTTCAGCCGTTGCTTAACAACATTGCTTAAGGCTTGCGCAAGATTTTGGGGCGGTAGTGATGCTTGTGGCGGTGCACTCGATTGAGCGGATGGCTTTGTCGTGGTCGTCGCTTTTGTTGCTGGCTTGGCAGCTGTTTGGCCAAAGGCAAGCGGTGACGCTTGAGCCAAGGTAAGAATAAGTGCTGGCAGCAAAGTTGCTTTAAGGAGTTTTTTAGTGGACATAACAATGCAAAATAAATGGTTAGGTATGGATTATAACCAAGCACGGTTGGTGTTACGCTTCGTTATTCGCTGTCATGCTTGTAATGAGCATAAAACTTTAATTAGGAATAGACTAAAAATGCTAAAAAAATACTGCAAAGCCGTGTCTTATCTAGCGTTAACTAGCGCCAGTTTAATGTTTTCGCTGGGCTTGGCGACCACAGCGCAAGCGCAAAAATCCGCAGCGGCGCTACCACTTGCTAGCAATGCGACACCAAGTTTGTCTAATGCCTTACCAAAAGGCATGGTACGTGGTGCCTCTATTGAAGGTATGACGGAATATCGTTTGCCAAATGGCTTAAAGGTGCTGCTTTTTCCTGATCCATCAAAGCCGACCATCACCGTAAATATGACGTATTTAGTAGGCTCGCGCCATGAAAACTATGGTGAAACCGGCATGGCGCATCTACTAGAGCATTTGCTGTTTAAAGGGTCGCCTAAAAACCCAAGTATTGATAAAGAATTTAATGCGCGCGGCATGCGCTCCAATGGCACTACATGGCTTGATCGGACTAATTATTTTGAATTGTTCCAAGCGAATGAAGATAATTTAAAGTGGGCCTTAAGTATGGAGGCTGACCGTATGGTGAATTCCTTCATTGCTAAAAAAGACCTTGATACCGAAATGACTGTGGTGCGCAATGAGTATGAACAGGGTGAAAACGCCCCATTTTCCGTGCTTTTGAAACGTATGCAAAGTGTAGCTTTTGATTGGCACAATTATGGCAATTCCACTATTGGTAATCGATCTGATATTGAGAATGTAAAAATTGAGAATTTGCGAGCTTTTTACCGCCGCTATTATCAACCTGATA